>JBAQJG010000550.1:0-2813 GCA_049300145.1 Chthoniobacterales bacterium
CTTTTATACTTGGCGAATTGGCGCCAGAGACTTACTTAGAGTCATCACGATATGGCGACCAAAACTGAAGAGAAAACCGGCGCAGATAAATTGACCGCCGCGCGAAATAAAAATCTCGACCTGGCGATTCAACAAATTGCCAAGGATTACGGCGACGGCGCGATCATGCGCTTGGGCGACGAAAAGATTGTCGATATCGATGTCATCCCGACCGGCAACATTCTCATTGATCGCGCGCTTGGCGTCGGCGGATTTCCGCGGGGGCGAGTCGTCGAAGTTTTCGGTCCGGAATCGTCCGGCAAAACCACGCTCACGCTCACCGTTATTGCACAGGCGCAGAAGCGCGGCGGGCTTGCCGCGTTCATCGACGTCGAACATGCGCTCGATCCGCAATACGCGAGGAAACTTGGTGTCGATCTGGACGACCTGCTCGTTTCCCAGCCAAGCTCGGGCGAAGAAGCTCTGCGCATTTGCGAGACGTTGATCCGCTCAAACGCCCTCGACGTTATCGTCGTGGATTCGGTGGCCGCGCTGGTCACAAGAGCGGAGCTGGAAGGCGAAATCGGTGACGCCACCGTCGGCGCGCAAGCGCGACTGATGAGCGCCGCTTTGCGCAAACTCACTGCGCTGATTTCGAAAGCGCGAACGTGTTGCGTTTTCACAAATCAGATCCGCGAGAAGATCGGCGTCATGTTTGGCAACCCGGAGACGACCCCAGGCGGCAAAGCGCTGAAATTTTACGCCAGCGTGCGAGTCGATATTCGCCGCATCGGCGCCATCAAACAAACCGACGGCGTGGTGACGGGCAATCGCACGCGCGTCAAAATCGTCAAAAACAAGGTCGCCCCGCCGTTTACGGAGGCGGAATTCGACATCATGTACAACGAAGGCATCTCTTCGACCGGCGCACTTCTCGATCTCGCGCTCGAAAAACAAATCATCGAAAAGCGCGGGTCATGGTTGAATTACAAGGGTACCCAACTGGCGCAAGGCCGCGACGCCGCCAAGGAAGTGTTGAAAAACGATCAGGCGCTCTACCAGGAAATCGAGGCCGCCCTCAAAGTGAAGCTCGACGAGGACAAACGGTAGAATCATACGATGTGAATCACGTCCTTGCGACTGAAGCGTGATTGTATCCATCATCTTGCTGCGCTAACACGCCAGCGGCACGAAAGCATTTCCATTTGGAAATCTGCGCGAGCTCCGGCAACTTTCCTATCGTACGATTGACAAGGAGCGAAATGACGAATGACGAAGGAAACCCAAAGCACGAATGACGAATGCTGCAGCCAGCGGCCTGTCGCCGGTCTCGCCAGAACGGAGACGGTGCACAGCGCCGTGGCTACGGCAGCTTACTCGGGTTTAGTCATTATTTCGTCATTTGTCATTTGTCATTTGTCATTTTCCACATCATGACCTCGGCGCAAATTCGGCAATCGTTTCTCGATTTCTTTCGCGAGAAACAACACACCATTGTGCCGTCGTCCCCGCTTTTGCCAGACGCGCCGAACCTCCTTTTTACGAATGCGGGCATGAATCAGTTCGTGCCGATTTTTCTCGGACAACAAAAGCCGCAGTGGAAACCACCGCGCGTTGCCGACACGCAGAAATGCATTCGTGCCGGTGGCAAACATAACGACCTCGAAGACGTCGGGCTCGACACTTATCACCACACATTCTTCGAGATGTTGGGCAACTGGAGCTTCGGAGATTATTTCAAGAAGGAAGCGATCGAGTGGGCGTGGGAACTGGTGGTCGAGCGCTGGAAATTTCCGCCGCAGCGTCTTTACGCAACCGTTTACAAACCGGGACCTAACGAGCCAAGCGAGTTTGACCAGGAAGCGCATGATCAATGGGCGAGATTATTTCGGGAAGCCGATCTTGATCCCGCGATTCACGTCGTAACTGGCGGTAAAGCCGACAATTTCTGGATGATGGGCGACACCGGGCCGTGCGGCCCGTGCTCGGAGCTACATGTTGATCTTACGCCGGACGGCGACACGCGGGGCGCGCTAGTGAACAAAGAGGACCCGCGCTCCATCGAGATCTGGAATCTGGTTTTTATCCAATTCAACGCGCAACCTGTAGCCGGGGTCGCTGACCCCGGCCGCGTCGAGTATGTCCCACTCGCGCAACGCCACGTCGATACCGGAATGGGTTTCGAGCGCGTCACCGCAATTATTCAAGGCACAAAAAACCTCACCGATTTTTCCGGCACGATTTCAAATTACGAAACCGACATCTTTCGCCCAATCTTCGACGAGCTCGAAAAACTGAGCGGCAAAAAATATGCAAGCACACTTCCCGGAAGACAGGCTTCCAGCCTGTCAGGGCAAACAGGCGTCTCGCCTGTTGGCAGTGACGACAGGCAAGATGCCCGTCTGCCAGGACAGACGGGACGTCTGTCTTCCGACCAGGAGAAGATCGACATCGCATTCCGCGTGATCGCCGATCACATCCGTGCACTTTCGTTCGCGATTGCCGACGGGATCATTCCGTCAAACGAAGGTCGCGGTTACGTCTTGCGCCGCGTGCTGCGACGCGCCGTTCGTTACGGTCGCACGCTCGGATTTCACGAGCCGTTCTTCTTCAACCTTGTGGATGTTGTCGCGCAAACGATGGGTGATGTTTTTCCAGAAGTCGTGGCAAAGCAACAAACCATTCAGGAAACGATTCGTAAAGAAGAAGAGTCTTTTAATAAGACATTAGATATCGGATTAAAGGCTTTCGATTCCATTGCCGCAGCAAAAGTTGCAACGAGTTTGGTCCCAGCGACCAGTGGTTTCGTGGAGGCCATTAAAGCGGATATCAGC
>JBAQJG010000551.1:0-6651 GCA_049300145.1 Chthoniobacterales bacterium
CATTGGCGGAGTAGGCGCGTTCAGTTTGCTCGTGCTGTGCGGCGCCGAAATATTTCCTGATCAATTTCTTTTTGTTCTTGGCAGCAAATACGCCCACCTGCATCGGGAACTGCTTCTAATGGTGGGCGGGGCAATCCTCTCCGCGCTGACCGGAACGTTTTGGGCTCTGAACGCTTCCAAAGCCTGGGTCGGCGGCTCATGGCTTTACATCCCGCTGACGCTCGCGACGCAAATAGCACTGATTCCCTACACGGATTTCTCAAGCGTCATGGGCGTTCTGACCTTCAATCTTATTTCCGCGATTCCCAATCTTCTGCTTAACATTGCGCTGAGTTATCGCGGTTTCCGTTCCTTCCAATCAGCCCCCGGATGACGATGCCAAACTTCGGTTATCATCTGGCGCGACTGAAAGGCAATACGCTGCGGCGAGTCTATCGCGCTTTGTTGCCCGTGATCGTGCGCAAGCGCCCGAATTTACAGCCCCGAACGCTTTCGGGGCTGGAGGTGTTCGCTTATTCTGGCGAGACGACCGTGCCGGAACAAGTCGCCTCGATCCGATCGTTTCTTCAACAAGTGGGGCGTCCAAAAAGTTTCACCGTAGTTTCGGATGGCTCGCACTCAGGTCGAAGCATCCGGCTCCTCGAACGCATCGATCCGATTGTTTCGGTGCGATTGTCGATCCCACAGCCGTCCAGCGGACTGCCGGAAAAGCTTCTCCGATATCTCGCAACCCATCCAACCGGCAGGCAACTCGCGTTGATCATGTCGCTTCCGACCAATGGTCCGGCCTTATATGCCGATTCCGACGTTCTCTTTTTCGCAAGCGCTCCCGATCTTGCCATCCGAGCCGCGGCCCATGATGCGCCCGCGTATTATTTGGCCGACTGTCGGTTCTCCGGTGACGCTCGACTTTTGCGCGATCCAAGCGAGGGAAACGAACCGGTGAACACTGGAGTTTTGCTCTTATTCGAGAAGCTCGACTGGTCGCTAAGCATCCAACGATTTCTCGAACTCGAAGGCGAACCCAACTTTTTTACGAATCAAACCATGACACATCTGACGATGCACCAGAACAGGGGACGTCCTTTTGATCCCACCAAGTACGTATTGCAGTTGGATGATCAGTTCCTTTACCCCGATCAATACGCCGGCGCCTCGCTGGTTCTGCGCCATTACGTTAATCCGGTGAGGCACAAGTTTTGGATAAGCGTGAAACAGTGAGGGCAGAGACTTTGCCGCTGGCGCCAGGGCCACTACGCATCCTGGTTGTGGTTAATTTGCGCTGGGATGCGCGGCTTGGCGCCGTGCGCGTTTACATGGAACTGGCGGAGCAATGGCGCGCCGCCGGCCATGTTGTCGATCACTTCAGTTTGTCTGATGCTTTCCCGAATGCGCGTGGCTCGCGCGCAGGGTTTGCCTGGCGCCAGGTGCTCTTTACCTACAGAGCGGCCGCATTTGTGAAAAGGAAACGCGCGAGCTACGATGTGATCGACGCGCTCATTGGTTCTCTGCCTGCATCAAAAGAGAAGTTAGGGTTTAACGGCCTTCTCGTTGCGCGTTCTGTCGGTTTGTACCGGCTTTATGATCGCTTCGAGCGTAGTGCACATTATCGTTGGCCGCGCCGCTCGCGAGGAAGATTTCTCGGCCGGATTCTTTACACGCTCACCAAACGGCGGCTAATGCATGCCTCCGACAAGGCCGTGAAGCATGCCGATCTCGTCAATCTACCTAACGAAGACGAAGCTGCTTATCTTCGCCATGAAATCGCTTCCGATCGCCCAATCGTCGTCCACCCATATGGCCTCAGCGCAGAACGACGCTGCGCTCTTTTGCAGGCGGCGTCGCCGGCCGATGTCCGTTTGGCGCAAAAGAAAATCAGTTTCATCGGAATGTGGGCCGAAAGGAAAGGTTCCCACGACTGGGGGCGTATCGTTCGGCGCATCTGGCACGAAGTTCCAGATGCTCGTTTCTGTTTTCTGGGAACGATGGTGGACGCGCACACAATTCTGTCAGACTTGGGCCTCGAATCATCCGCCGGAATCGAATTGATCTCCGACTATTCGCCTGTCGATCTTCCCAAGCTTCTGGCTGATTGTGCCGTCGGCGCTTTTCCAAGCTATGTCGAAGGCTTTGGTTTGGCCGTGCTCGAACAACTCGCTGCTGCTCTTCCGACCGTCGCATTCGACGTCGCCGGTCCGCGCGACATCTTAAGCACGCGTTTGCCTGAGTTGCTGGTTCCGAGTGGTGATGTCGACGCATTCGCGGGCGCAATTTGCAAAATTCTTGAGCTCGACCAACGCTCCTACCAACGACTGTCCGAGCGCAGCGCGGAAGCAGTCGCGCAGTTTAGCTGGTCAAAGATCGCCGACGACACACTTCATGTTTATCGCCGGCGGTTGTGCTCTCTCAGGGACACGATTCTGTTCGTTCAACCATTCAGTCTTGGCTGGGCTGGCGGTGGCGCGCGCATTCTTCGCGCTTTGCTCGGGCGAGCGCCGATGAAATGGCACAGCCTCTGTTGCGCCCCAAAACGTCCGCAGAATTCGCCTAACGAAACGCATCTTCGCAGCCGGCCCTCCTGGGGGAAAATTGAAAAGAGTCGCCTGGCGATATTCCCGGAGATGACCGTTTCGATGTTCGCTTCTGGATTTCGGCGTCGATTAAAAGAGTTTTGTCGGCGCCGGGGCGTGCGCGCTATTCATACCATTCCGCACGCGGGTCTGGATTTCGCGCAGGCCCACGCCGTCGCTCGCGAACTCTCTCTCCCGTTCTTCATTAGTTTGCACGACGATCTCGCCTACACCGCATCCAGCGCCGGGCGAGCTGCGCTGCGTGAGACGGCCATGCGCCGCGCCTGGCTCGATGCGCATGCCCGCTTCGTTATTTCCGAGGCGCTGGGACGTGAGTATTCGCGCCGCTACGGCGCGCGCGATTATCAAGTCGTCACGGATGGGTTGGACGAGTTGGCCCCGCATGAGAACGCGGCGGAGCCGGGCCGTTTGCGGATCTATTTCATGGGACTTTTCCATATGGCTTACGAACACAATCTGCGCGCTCTGCTTGAAGGGACGGTTATCTTTGAGCGCGAGCATCCCGCGGTCGCTGTCACGGTGACATGCCGCTGCGAACACATCCGGCCGCACGTGTTCAAAGATATTAAGGAAGTTAAGGTTCTCCCTTTTGCGAGCGAGCCGCAGATCGAGCGCGATCTCGAAAACGCCGATCTGCTTTACATGCCAATCCCCTTTGGCAAAGAACATGAAAACTTTGCCCGCTACAGTGTCTCCACCAAGATGGTGACCTACGCCGGTAGCGGCATCCCAATTCTTTATCATGGCCCGACCAGTTCCGCGGCATTTGATATTTTAGGCGTGAACAAGGCTGCGATTTTTCTCACGTGCATAAGTCCGGAGGAAATAGCGAGATCACTGGCGGCCCTGACGAAGTCAGAGCGCGCGGAGGCCGCAGGGAACGCTCTGGCCCTTGCCCGCCGTGAGTTTATGCTCGCGGATCAGACGCGGAAGTTTTGGGGCACGATTTCTCGCTTTGTCACCGTCCCATGAACGCGCGTCCGTTCATCATTATCAGCACACGGCTTCCGCCGCAGCTCTGCGGAATCGGCGCTTACAGCTGGCTGTTATATCGATATTGGCCTGACGACACCTCGGGCATTCGATTCCTCGTCGTTGAGGGCGCGACGGAATCAGCCGCCGCGCTCAATCATAGCGCGATCGCCGAATTCAACGCCAAGCCCGCCAACCTTTCCCGCGCGCTCGACAGCGGGGGCAACGCGGATGTTCTTCTGCATTACGCGGGGCGGGCCTATCATCGTTACGGTTGTCCAATATGGTTTCCGGCGGTCCTCGCCAAATGGAAGGCAAAATATCCCGCGGGACGCTTGCTGATTTTTTTTCATGAATTGCCCGGCAAATTTCCAATCACGTCTCGACATTACTGGATGGACCTATGCAACCGCCGCATCATTCGCAAACTTGCGGGCCTCGCTGATGTGGTCGTCACGAATACGAGCGATCAGGTGACAAAGATTATAAAGATTTCCGGGCGCGCTGATGTTCATCTAGTCCCAGTCGGATCGAATATCGTTGCGCCGGAGAATCTTTCGCCGGAGAGGGTGCGAACTGAGTTCGTGATCTTCGGTCTCCCCTTTGGCCGCTGGCAAACATTGCAGATGTTCGATTCGGAAATTCGGACCTGGCAAGCGAGTGGGCGCTTAACGAGGCTGCACCTCGTCGGGCCGCGCGATGAAAGGTTTGATTTGCGCTCGGAGAAACTGATTGCCGCGTGGCCCGATTCCGGCGTCGTCACTCGTCACGGAATGCTGCCGTCTCTTGAAGTTTCCAAATTGCTCGCTCGGGCGCAGTTTGCTCTCACCAACGCCACTGTCAAAAACTGGAGCAAATCGGGACCATTCATGGCGTACGCATCGCACGGTTGCGCGATTGTCGGCAGATTACACTCCACTTTGGCGCCGTTGTGCTTCACCGTTTCGCCGGACGACGTCGCGACGCTTTCCGAGGTCGATCTTGGCAGAAGAACGCAATCGCTCAAAGAGTGGTACGATCAAAACGTAGACTGGAAAGTCATCGCGCGAAAAGTTTCCGCCTTGCTACCGACCAGCCTGCAACAGGTGGTCCCGCAGCGCGGGATGACGGATGAGATCGTCATCATCTCTCCGGAATCGACTCCCGGTGCAGGCGGAGTCGGAGATTACACCTTAAAATTGCTCGCCCACTGGCCGTCGCTTCCGAATGTGCGGCTGCTTATTCCAAAGGTCTCCCGCGGTCGCGGGACGGAGGCGATCTTGAAGCAATTGCCGGCCACCGGCGGCAAAATACTCGTACAATACAGCGCTTATGGCTTCGATCGCGCCGGTTATCCGCGCAATCTCGTTCGCGCCCTGATCGACTGCAAAGCCAAAGCGCGCGGTCTTCTGGTTATCATGTTTCATGAGATCTGGGGTTTCTGGCCAATCCTGAACAAGAACTTCATCGTACAGTTTTTCCATCGCCACTCGATCAAACAATTGCTGAATTGCGCAGACGTTGTCTTTACGAGCACATCAAGTCAGGCGGGACATCTGCGCGCGTTAACGCCGCGTGCGCGAGTTCACGTTCTTCCGGTTGGATCGAACATTCGTTGCGGTGAAGATACCGATCCACGGCGGAAGCCAGGCTTGGCGGTCTTGTTTGGACTGCGAAGCGGGCGCATCCGCGCATTGAGAAAAATGCAGGGGAGTTTGAGCTCGCTCACCGCCGCCGGCCGCATCACGAAGATTATCGTGGTCGGCGCGAATGGAGATGACGACAATGAAGAGCGCGGCTTGCTTTCTGGTTTCAAACTTGCGGAAGGTTTCGAGCAGCGCGGTCCGCGGCCTGAGCGCGAGATCTCTGAGCTATTGTTGGCGGCGTCGTTTGGTATTTTCGGGCAGGATGAGTTGAGCTACGGCAAATCCGGCGCGTTCATGGCCTACGCCGCCCACGGATTGAACATCGTCGCCGAATGTGCCGATCGGTCGAAGGAGGAACCTCTCTGCTGGCTCATCGCGCCGCGCGAATTGATCCAAGGCGTCTCGGAGGCTGAACTAAAGCTACGCGGAGAACGTCTTCGCGCCTGGCAGAAGCGCACTTCGTCGTGGCGAATCATCGCCGCGAAATTCGCTGACGCGCTCCAGTTGGTTGAAACAAATCCCGAACGCTTTCGGGATCAAGCTGCACGCCGGTGAAACAGAGCAAGGTGCTGGTGGTCAGTCCATGCCAGGGAACATACGGCGGGATTGAGGCTTTCGTTTTAGCGGTTGCGGAAGCCGTACGGCGTGAACCCGATTTTGAAGTCCGCGTCTGTTTCAAAAAGGTAAAAGGCTTCGCCTTACATCCGAACCTTGCGACGATGCTCCGCCACGAATCTTTCGTGTTTGTCGATTCAGCCAGCCGCGCATTGGCCGGAGCAATCAAATGGGCGAACATCGTTCATTTGCAGAATGCCTCACCGGACGTGATCGCGCTCGCCAGAATTTTCCGAAAACCAATTGTTTTGACCATTCACA
Source organism: Chthoniobacterales bacterium (assembly GCA_049300145.1). Taxonomy (GTDB): domain Bacteria; phylum Verrucomicrobiota; class Verrucomicrobiia; order Chthoniobacterales; family UBA10450; genus AV133. The sequence goes on from JBAQJG010000551.1 coordinate 6,065, forward strand.
ACTACATGCGCCGCGAATGGAGCTTGCACCGCTTGCTCTGGCGAATCAGCGCACGTTGGGCTGATGCGCGCTGGTATAACTCAGATTTTGTTTGGAAAACCTGGGAAGGAAATCGCAAGCGGCGCGGCAGCCGAAAGGTCCCAACGACATCCAAATTATCCGAGGATTGGACTCGACCAAACGAACGGACCGGTTTTGTTTTTATCGGCCGATGGATTGCGAACAAGGGGATCGCGACGTTGGTAGATGCTTACGCGCAAGCCAATATCGATCGTGAAGCCTGGCCGCTTCTTTTGCTGGGCGATGGTCCTCTGCGCGCAACGATTGAATCCGAAATCGCAAGACGCGGAATTTACAACGTTCGTACTACCGGGTTTCTCGATGAAACAGCCAAGACGCTGCGCATGAAAAACGCGCGCTGGGTCGTAGTTCCGCCGAACACGAATGAAGATTTTGGTCTCACGGCCGTGGAAGCGCGGCGTCTCGGCGTCCCTTGCATCATTACCCGCGATGGCGGCTTGCCGGAAGCTGGCGGCCGGCAGGCGCTGATGTGCGAGCCCGGCGACGCCCTCGCATTGGCGAATCTC
>JBAQJG010000552.1:0-7517 GCA_049300145.1 Chthoniobacterales bacterium
TGAGTGTCGCGCGCTGATTCCCAAAATGTTGGTACCACGTTTCGGTAAGCGTGCGCGCAGCGGCCGGATTGTGCGCGCCGTCGATGATCGTGCGCTCATCCCAACGCTGGAAGCGCGCCGGCCAATCGATCGACGCAAGTCCGTTCGCAATCGCCGAGTCGTCGATGTCGAGCTCCGCCGCGCGGAGGGCTGCAATCGCGAGCGCGGCGTTTTGTTTTTGATAAGCACCGCAAAGTGCAAGCGGGTGTTGCTCATGTGGTTCGGTTATGAACTCGATTGGACTTTCGCAATCAGCCGCGCGATTTCGCAGCACAACTTCGACCTCCTTTTTTTGCAGAGCTGAAACGACGGGCACTTTTGGTTTGATGATTCCCGCTTTTTCGGCCGCAATTTTCTCGAGCGAATTGCCGAGCCATTTTTCGTGATCGAAATCGATGGCCGTAATGACCGCGACATTTGATTGCACGGCATTTGTGGCATCGAGGCGTCCACCTAAACCGGTTTCCAGAATTATGATGTCGTTCTGAGCAAAGCGTTTCGATTTACCCCTCACCTTAATCCTCTCCCCTCGCACCGAGGGGAGAGGGGAGGGTGAGGGGAGCGGCCCGGTTCCTGGTAAGAGTTGTCTTTCGAAGTTTTTGGGCTCCGTCATACCGTCGGAAAAATATTTGAGCGCGAGCGCCGTGGTGATTTCGAAAAATGTCGGATGCGGATCCCAATCGTCCGTTAGATTACGGATGCTCGTTAGACCGCTGGCGACCGCGTTCTCGGAAATCATTTCCCCATTCACGCGAATCCGTTCGCGAAAGGTAATGAGGTGAGGGGAGGTGAAGAGACCGGTGCGATATTTTTGTGCGCGACAAATGGAATCGATCATCGCGCAGACGGAGCCTTTGCCGTTCGTGCCGGCAACGTGAATCACACGCGCGCCCCAAGGAGCGGCGGCTTCCAAGCCGCCGACGGCGATTTGGAAATCGCCGTTCCTTGAAAGTTCAGCGATGAGTCGCCGGATGTTCTCCAGCCCGAGCTTGATCCCGAAGCGCTGAAGGCTGTAGAGCCAGGTGAGCGCCTCCGAGTAGTTCACTGCGCGGAAGAAAAATAGCTGAGCAACTGGCTGATCTGTTCGCGCATTTTTTTGCGGTGCACGATGATGTCGATCAAGCCGTGTTCCTGAAGAAATTCCGCGGTCTGAAATCCTTTTGGCAAATCCTGATGCGTAGTTTCTTTGATCACGCGGGGGCCGGCAAAGCCGATCATGCTCTTCGGTTCGGCAATAATGACATCGCCTAACGAAGCGAAACTGGCCATGACGCCGGCAGTGGTCGGATTAGTGAGAACGGAAATGTAGGGAAGCTGTTGATCGGCATGGCGCGCGAGCGCGCCACTGGTTTTTGCCATTTGCATCAAACTCAACATTCCTTCGTACATGCGCGCGCCTCCGGACGCGGACACGATAACGACGGCTGCACGCTGGTCGGTGCCGTATTCGATGGCTCGCGTGATTCTTTCGCCCACAACCGAGCCCATGGTCGCGGCGAGAAATCCGAAATCCATTACCGCGAGCGCGACTTTATAGCCGTCGATCATTCCGTAGCCGCTGATCACGGCGTCGGTCAAGCCAGTGCGCTCCTGGTAATTTTTGAGGCGATCCTTGTAGGTGGCCATGCCTTGAAAACGCAACGTGTCCACGGATTTCAAATCGGCATCCATTTCGACAAAAGTTTCCGGATCGACGAGATTGTCGATCCTTTCCTTGGCTGAAAGCGCAAAGTGATAATCGCAGCGCGGACAAACGCGCAGATTCTGCGCAAGCTCGATGTCGTGCACGACTTCGTCGCAGCCGGGGCACTTTTGGAAAAGGCCGTGTGGGATGTCGCGTTTTTTGCGATTTTCCGCCTTCAATGCCGGTTTCTTGAAAATTGCCATGGGAGTTATGCGCGCGCCGCCGTCGCGGCATGAACGGAGAGTGCGCCCGCCTCCTTCAAAACGCGCGCGCACTCGCTCAGGGTCGATCCAGTTGTCAAGACATCGTCGATCAAAAGCACGTGCAAGTCTCGCACGTCCGCGTTTTTTCGTAAACGGAACGCACCATGTAAATTTTCCATCCGCTCGGTCCGATCAAACGCCGTCTGTGTGGTCGTGTACCGAATGCGCTCAAGCGCTGGTTTTGCCTGGATCGACATGTGCGCGCTCAGCAATTCCGCGAGCAACTCTGCTTGATTGAAACCGCGTTGGCGTTCCCGAGCTGGGTGCAGCGGAACCGGAATGATGATATTAAAGCGACGGCCGCGGAGTCGATCATCATCGAGCGCCGCGAGTAGCCAGCGCGCCACGGGATGTCGGAGATGGACGTGGCGGCCGTATTTGAAATCGAGGATGACGCGGCGAACAATCCCACGGCTGCGATAAGCGGCGACGGCGGCATCAAAGTGCAAGGTGCGGTGGGCGCAGTTGGCGCAAGTAAATGCTCCGCTGATGGCGCCGGCGAACGGCTCCGAGCATTTCGCGCAAAACGGCGGAACGATGCGGGTGATCTTCGCGTCGCATTCTGCGCAAAGATATTCACTCGTCGCGACGCCTGCGGAACAAATTGTGCAGGCCGGCGGATAAAGCAGCGATGCAATCACACGCAGCCTGTTAAGTTTTACGAGCGCCAGCATACCTCAACCAGCGGAGCATTATTATCCACGTCAAGCAAGCCACGGCCAGCGGCACGATCCCGACGAGCAGATTTTTTCCGAGCCACGGTAGGGTGATCAATTCTCGATGCGCGATTTTATTAAATGCGCCGCTGGCGAAAATCCAGCCTGCGTGCAGACCGATCGCCAACCAAAGCGAGCGGGTGCGTATGCGCGCGTCTGCGAGAATCCAACCAATGAGAAATAATGTCGTGAAGCCAGCCGCGACCAACATCGGATTGGCAAACTGCGAAAATGAATGAGCAATGGAATTGAATCCGGAACTCCAGGTCACGATTGTTGATGTTCGCATCGGCGCTTTCAAAAAATGAACGATCGAAAACAACGCCGACGTGACAAATATCGGCATGTATTTGCGGTTGCTTCTCAACAAAATTCCCAGCGTCCATCCACGAAAAAAGGTTTCTTCAATCGCTGGAACAATCACTGAAGTTCCGATGATCTTTGCCAGCGCAACCCAGATAATCGTGAGACGCAGCGAATACATGTGCAGTGCAAGCAACAGTGCGCCGCAGCAGAACAGGGGAATCGCTGCCAAAAGAAACCCCGCAAACAGGTCGCGCAACCAGCGCGAATTCCGTTCAAGATCCAAGTCGGCGAGGCTTTCGATTCGGATTGAGCGAAGCAATGGCCAAAACAAAACCAGGGCTGCAACCAGAAGCGCGCGATGAAAGAAAGTTTCGAAATCAAACCCGGCCAGCGCTGGAAAAATATCACGTGCCGCGAGCCAGTTCGCTATCCAAAACAGCACCGGCGCCAGCAGCGCGCCGAGCAGAATGGTCGCGACGAAATAAACCAGCAATCTGGCTGCGTCTTTCACGGCTGCTAATGTAAGATTTTCCCACGATGCCGCGTCAACACATATGGACAGAGAAAGATCGACAGGGGAAGAAGCGAGAGGTCCGTGCGACAAAATTTGGCGGTGTCTGGCGTTTTCAGTCTAAGTTTTCGGGCGAAGAACACTGGACCTATTACGATTCTCCGCCGCCGGAAGATTTGCTGAAACTTCGAGACATCATCGAGCGGAAATATCGGCGCCGGCGAGCCAGCGCTGATGACGTTGCCTCGGTTGATAAACTGGTTCGCGATTTGGATCGTGTTTAACCACTGCCATTTTTTATGAGAAGAGAAATTGCCCTCCTCACCTCAATCCTCTCGCCGCAAGTCGGGGAGAGGCGAATACCAGCCTCTCGAAGGATGTCGATGTTTGCGGCCAGACAAAAATGAAATCGCGACCGCTTTGATGGCGAAAAAAATCAGGATCGACAATTTGTTAGTTGCGCGGGATTTTTTTGAAAGCCGCGAGGGCGCGCAGCGCGCCATCATGGCAGGTGAAGTGAGAGTGGGGGACCGCGTGATCGATAAATCTTCCGATCTTATTGAGGCCGATGCAGAGATCGTGGTCGCGGAACTCCCGCGTTATGCCGGTCGTGGCGCACTCAAATTAGAGGGCGCGCTGGACTTTTTCCAGGTCGATGTTGGCGGCAAGATCGCGCTCGACATTGGCGCATCGACCGGCGGTTTTACCGATTGCCTTTTGCAACGTGGCGCGGCGAAAGTGTACGCGGTCGATGTCGGCCATGGTCAACTGGCTTGGAAAATCCGGAATGAACCGCGCGTGGTGGTAATGGAAAAATTGAACGCGCGATTTCTCTCTCGCGAGCACATTCCAGACGTTGTCGATCTTTGCGTGATCGATGTATCCTTCATCTCGCTGACTTTGATCTTGCCTCGCGCCTTCGAGTTGATAACTCCAGACGGTGTGATCCTCGCCTTGATCAAGCCGCAATTCGAGCTGCAGCGCGGGGACGTGGGACGCGGCGGGATCGTGCGCGATCCGGCGTTGCAGGAGAAGGCCCAGCAAAAAATCGTGAAGTTCGCCGAGGCGGCGAATTATCATGTGGTTGGCCTTGTTCCATCGACAATCACCGGCGCGGACGGTAATCAGGAGTTTTTCATATGCCTCCGAAGACGATCGGATTGATCGCGCACACGGGAAAACCGGGCGTGGCGGAATTGATCTACGCCCTTCTCGAAGAGTTCGCCCGCTTTTCGATGTCGATCTTGGTGGAGAAGGAGACGGCCGCGCTTGCGGGGCGAAAATCGGACGGAAGCGTCCAGCAATTAGCGGCAAAGGCGGATCTGCTCGTTGTTCTCGGAGGTGACGGAACGATCCTGAATGTGGCCGGGCAACTTGGCGAAGGGATCAAACCAATTTTTGGAATCAACGTTGGGTCGCTTGGATTTTTGACTTGTTCGAGCTCATCGGCCTATCGCGAGGCGGTCGAAGGCATTGCCCAGGGAAAAATTACCTTTAGCGATCGAACTCTTCTCGAAGTCAGGATCAAGGATTCACAAAAGATGAAGGCGCCGATGATCGGTTTGAACGACGCCGTTTTTAGCCGCGGTGAATTGTCGCGCCTGATTCGGCTACGGGCCTGCGTGAACGGTGAACCGTTGACTGAATTCAATGCGGACGGACTGATCGTTGCGACGCCAACCGGTTCTACGGCCTATTCGCTCTCCGCTGGCGGTCCGATTCTACAGCCCCAGTCGGGCGTCCTCGTGATTACGCCGATTTGTCCTCATGTTTTAACAAACCGCTCGATCATCGTGGCCGAATCGTCGGTCATTGAAGTGGAAGCGAGCGAGCCCGATTATCCAGTCTATCTCAGCGTCGATGGACGCGATTCGTTGCGCCTGGCAGTCGGCGCGGTCGTGACGATTCGAAAAGCTAATAAGACTTTGCCGCTTGCCGTAATGCCGGACGTATCGTTCTTCAGCGTCGTTCGGCAGAAATTGAAATGGAGCGGCAGCAACGTTTGACCCAGATGCTTAGCCGCACCGCGCGGAATGGCTCGACCGGACAGTGCCGGTAACAAATCAGTTTAGCGTGCGAACGCGCGTTGGCCTGGCTGCGCAACGCCCGGCTCGTGGCCTTAAAGGGGTTGGCTCCCTCCGTGGTCTATCTTACGCTGGAGTAAGCGTAGCTGAGCCCTGATTTGGACCAAGAGGACGTCGATTTCAGCAGGAGTGCTGAAGCGTTCGAGTGCGTGGAGCTGCTGTTCAATGGCATCGAAGCAATCTGATCTTTTCTTCAGGTCACCAAGGTTTTTGTGAACTTTGAGTTGTTTCATAAGAACTTGGTTAGGTCGGCGATTTGATTGTCGGTCTCCTCGACAGTGTCGAATGTTGCGTGGGCGAAGTGAGTGTTATTCTAGAGAAAAGATTATGGGCGCCATTTCGGCGCAAACCGGCGATGTCCTCATCTGTTAAGTAATATGGCTGTGGGTGCGTCCATGAAATTGGGTCGTTCTTTGGCGTGATCTTTTTGCCCAGAAGTAGAAATGGCCGGTGAGAGGCTGCGTCATGTAATTCCGCCAGTTCTGTCTTGCCAGCGCATATCACTTCAACCGTGTAAGCAGAACAAGGTTTGAGTTCGTCTCGTGTCATATGGTTACTGACAGAGCAGTTTTTGTGCGCCGCCGGTGGCTCGACCGGACGGCGCCGGTAACGGATCAGCTTTTTGGGCGAACGCGCTCTGGCCTCCGTGCCCGGCGCACCGAGTGTCGCGGATGCAATCTGCGATCGCTGAGCGAGAACGGTTCAAATAACCACGATCGGTGCCGCCCCGGCGTCGTGCGCAGCGTAAAGATTTTGCCAGGCTCTCTGGCGTGGAATTACCATGTGATTTAGAGCACGGGTGGTTGCAAGAGATCGATCAGGCGCTCGATCATTTTCTGTCTCTGGGAGCAAACTCTTTTCCCTCCCACTCTTCTCCTTTTGAGGGAAGAAATGCGTAGGCACGAACTGTTTTCGCTCGCAACGGCAAGCCCCGTGCTACGCAAGCAGTCGGCGTGTCAGAGTAGGGTGTTAGGGACTCTGGCGCGTCGATAAGATCACGGATTCTGAGCCGGTCAACGGCGAGGAGTTGTTGGAGTCCGAAGACCTCAAGCGGCAATTACGCGAGGCAAAAGAGCGCCTCAAATCCGAATCTCGCTAGTCAATCGACTGGCAGTCCGGCGTTTAGCTTTTCTTGCCGCAGGGCTTCTTGGCTTTGGTCGCGCTTTGGCATGGTTGCATTCAGCTAAGCTGCTTCAGGTCGGTAATTTCGCGATGCGCTCTGTCAAGCTGCGCACGAAGCCCTTCGCACTCCATTGCAAGAGGGTTCACTTCCCCCTCAAGATTGCGCAGGCGAGACTCAAGCACCTCCACCTGATCTCGGAGCATAAGCAACTGTTCTCTGATCTCGTGAGCTGGGCGTTTGTCGACAATCAGAAAGTCAATCTTATTAATCAAATCGACCAACTCCACATCGATCCATTTACTCTATCCCAAACAGAATGTCACGCATCGTTTCCATCCCAATCAGCGCCTCTAATTTCCATACCCAAACCCTACCACTACCAAATCGTCAGGTGCTGCCTCCGATTGGTTGTGGTAATTCAGAATCTCCTCTGCTGAAATGTCCGCCTGTGGCTGGCCTTGAGGATTTTTGGACAAATTATAATGCAACCCCACCTGCGGAAATACGCAGGATGTCGCCAGAGCGTCTGCATTTCTATCACGACTATTTCTCTGAAATTCGGCTAGAACTTCGCGGTCGTGGCGAGAAGTATACGGACTCAGCGGCAAATCGATTAGACCTTTTACGAAGTGAGATTGCTCGCAGGCACAGCAATCGTCGCCATACACAAACTCAGTGGATTGCAGGCTTTGGAATCGTCGTGACCGTTCTAGGCATCCTTGTCGGACAATGCCGACATCGTGCCGATATGCCGCTTGCCACGCCACCGCAACCTCATACCAGTGCTGCGC
>JBAQJG010000553.1:0-6640 GCA_049300145.1 Chthoniobacterales bacterium
GCTTTCCTTCCGGCGTAATCACAGCCCCGTCGGCAATGCGGGCATTCTTGTCGATGATGGCGCGATCGATCACGCAATTACGGCCGATCCCGATTGCTGGTTGCTGCGAATTTCCCGCTTGTTCGAAATAATCCGCGCCCATCACGATGCTGTTGCGAATGGTCGCGCCGTTCTGAATAATGCTGCGTATCCCGATGACGGAGCGTTCCAGATGCGCATCGGAAATAATGCAGCCGTCGGAAATGATCGCCTGCCGCAGAGTGGCTCCGTTGATTTTGCTGCCGGGCAGAAAGCGCGGATGGGTATAGATCGGGACCTCTGGATCGAAGAAGCTGTATTCGGGAACGATATCGGTAAGATCGAGATTCGCTTCGTAAAAAGCGCGGATTGTTCCGATGTCTTCCCAGTAACCTTTAAAGATGTAGGCGCTGACGACCCGCTGTTGGATCGATTGTGGAATGACATGCTTGCCGAAATCGGCCAAGTCGTTATTTAAGCATTCCACCAGCACGTCGCGGTTGAAGAGGTAAATTCCCATCGACGCCTGGAACATCTCCTCTCCCTCGTTCAAACCGACCGCGGCGAGCAGTTCACGGCTGATTTTCATCTCGTGAAGCACAGCCTCCTCCGTCGGTTTCTCTAAAAAATGCGTGATGCGGCGATCCACGCCGCTCTGCATAATTCCGAACTCGGAAACCTGATGTCGATGTACCGGTTTGGTCGCCAATGTGATATCGGCGCCCGATTGAATGTGCTGGTGCAGCAGCGCACGAAAATCCATCCGATAAAGCTGATCGCCGCTCAGAATCAGATAATAATCGAACGGGCGCTCGAGGAAGTAGCGCATGTTCTGCCGGACTGCGTCGGCCGTGCCTTGATACCACTGCGAGCCCGCCGGCGTTTGTTGCGCCGCCAGAATATCGATGAAACTGCGTGAGAAATTGTCGAACTTATAGCTCGCCTGGATATGTCGATGCAACGACATGCTGTTGAACTGTGTCAGCACATAAATCGAGCGCAGCCCGGAGTTGAGACAATTGCTGATCGGGATATCGACGATGCGATATTTTCCACCGAGCGGCACGGCCGGTTTCGCGCGGTCCTTGGTTAACGGGAACAAACGCGTGCCGGCGCCGCCGCCCATGATGATGGCGAGCGTTCGCTGCGTCGTGCCGGGTGGAAGCGCCGGCGCCGTCATTGCGGAGCCTGATTGGGCCAAAGATGAATCGCGCCGCGGACGGTTGTGCGTTATCACATCTGCAATAACTCAGCGTCTGCGGTTTCCGGCAACTGTTTTGCTGTAACCACCGCGATGCGCACGGCGTTAACCCGCCTAAGGCGGGTTGCTACAATGTCGCGCAGACGTTAGTTTCCCACCTCCCAATATGTGTGGAATTGTCGGTTACGTCGGGCGCTCCGAAGCCGCGCCTATTTTGCTCGATGGCTTGCGTCGCCTCGAATATCGCGGCTACGACTCAGCCGGCGTCGCCATCGTCGATGGAAATCATGTCGAGACGCGCAAATGCGCGGGACGCATTGCCGCGCTGGCGAAATTGATGTCCGAGAAGCCGCCGTCTGGCTCATTCGGCATCAGTCACACGCGTTGGGCGACACATGGAAAGGTGAACGACGAAAACGCACACCCGCATTTCGATGCCAGTGGAAAGATCGCGCTCGTCCACAACGGCGTGATCGAAAACTATCAGGCGCTCAAGGAACAGTTAGTTCGCGACGGCGACAACAATTTCCGCTCGCAGACCGACACCGAAGTACTCGCTCATCTCGTCGGCAGCATTTATCAGCACCTCGACGGCAAGGATTCGAAGGCCCGTCTCGTCAATGCCGTGCGCAGGGCTTTGAAACAAGTCATCGGCACCTACGGCATCGCAGTGGTGCACAGCGACATTCCTAATTTTCTAGTCGGCGCGCGTCGGGGCAGTCCACTCGTGCTCGGGGTTGGCAAAGACGAGAATTTTCTGGCCAGCGATGTGAGTGCGATCGTCGCCTACACGCGCGACGCTGTTTATTTGAATGACTTCGATGTCGTTGCCGTCGAGCGCGACAAATTCGAGATCAGTTCGCTAGTCGGCGAAACCGGCGATCATCAGGTCAGCAAAGTTGAGTTCACCGCCGAGGACATCAAGAAAGGCGACTACCCTCACTACATGCTCAAAGAAATCTTTGAGCAATCGCACTCGGTGCGCGATGCGATGCGCGGACGTCTCAGTCTTGAAGAATGTACCGCCAAACTTGGCGGATTGAACATGACGCCCGCACAATTACGCGATGTCGGCCGCGTTGTATTGACTGGCTGTGGGACAGCGCTTCATGCTGGGATGGTCGGCGAATACTTGATCGAGCAGCTCGCCAACATCCCCACCGAAGTCGAACATGCGAGCGAATTTCGACATCGCAACCCCCCGATGACGCGCGACACTCTGGTATTCGCCATCAGTCAGAGCGGTGAGACTGCCGATACGCTCGGTGCCCTGCGCGAAAGCCGCCGCAAAGGTTATCGCACGCTCGGGATCTGCAACAATGTCGCCAGCACGATCGCGCGGGAGAGCGACGGCGGCGTTTACATGCATGCCGGACCGGAGATCGGCGTCGCCGCCACGAAATCATTCACATCGCAACTCGTCATTCTCACTCTCATCGGCTTGCTCCTCGGTCGGATGCGCAATCTTTCCACGGCGGAAGGAAGCCGGATCATTGCCGCGCTCGAAACATTGCCAGACCAAATCGAGGAAGTGCTCAAGCTGAGCGATCAGATCAAAGCAATCGTAAAAAAATATACAGGTGTGAACGGGATGCTTTTCTTCGGACGCCAATTCAATTTCCCCATCGCGCTCGAAGGCGCGCTGAAAATGAAAGAGATCACCTATATTTTCGCCGAAGGCCATCCGAGCGCCGAGCTCAAGCACGGCATCATTGCCCTTGTTCGCCCCGATCTCCCCTCCATTTTCATCGCGCCCGACGATGCCGTTTTTTCCAAAAACTTAAACAACATCGAGCAAGTTAAAGCGCGAAAGGGGCCCATCATCGCGTTCAGCAGTGGCAACGGAGCAAAGCAACTCAAAGGCATCGCAAATGAAATTATCTCGCTGCCAGAGGTCCCAGATTGCCTGATGCCGATTCTCACTGTCATCCCGCTTCAGCTTCTTGCCTACCATCTCGCTGTGGAGTTGGGCCGTGACATCGACAAACCGCGCAATTTGGCGAAAAGCGTTACCGTCGAATAAGCTCAGCTTTGTAAGATCGGACTGCATTTCGCTTTGGCCAAGCGCTCGGTTGCTCGTTTCCCGCAGGCTGATCGTGCAAGCTTAGAACGATAGGCAGGTGCTTCACCTGCCTAATTTCTCGCAAACGGCAACCCGGCGTCAAGCGGGTTGCCTTTGACAGCGCAGAGTCAAATCTGTACGATCTCGCCTGACAGATCGTGCCTTTCCACTTGTGCAACAGAACGAAGATTATGTGCTCAAGGTCCTGCAAGACGTGGGACTGGTGACGCGGCCGCAGATTGAGAGCGCACGCTCGCGCTTGAACGGCGCAAACAACATTGTCGATGTTTTGGTTAAAGAGGGCGTCGTTTCGGAGTCGGATGTCTCGCGCACCCTCGCCGGGCAGGCGCACATGGATTGGATCGACATTTCCCCGATGGTTATTCCGCCCGAAGTGACCACACAAATCCGCGCCGGAGACGCGCGCCGGTTCAAGGTCATTCCCGTGGCGTTCGGCGAGACCGGACTGATCGTGGCCGTGAGCGATCCGTTCGACATCGACACGATCGACAGCCTGAGTTTTCTTTTGCAGCGCGAGATCGAGCTCGTTTGCACAAGCCCGGAAAAAATCCGCGACGCGCTCATCAAATACTACGGCACCGCCGACGAAGCCGCCGACATCCTTCAACAAAGGATCGGCGAAGATGTCCATCTCGGTTTGGAAATCGGCGCCGGCGCGGACGCGGCGAAAAGCGATGAAGCGGATGCGCCCATTATCCGCATGGTATCGATGTTGCTGACCGAAGCGCATCGCGTAGGCGCGAGTGACATTCATCTCGAACCGCTCGACAAAAAATTCCGCGTCCGCTTTCGCATTGACGGCGTGTTGCAGGAAATGCAAGCGCCGCCGAAGCGTTTGCAATCGGCCATTGTCAGCCGACTGAAAATCATGACTGGCTCGATGAGCATCGCGGAAAAGCGATTGCCGCAGGATGGGCGGATTCAGGTCAAGATCAAAAAGAAGCCAATCGATCTTCGCGTCTCAATCATCCCGACCAATCACGGCGAGAGCATCGTTATGCGCGTGCTCGACAAATCAAGCCTCATGCTCGGTCTGCCGGAACTCGGATTTTTTAGCGACGATCAGGAAACGTTCGAGCGTTTGATCAAGCTGCCCGACGGCATTCTGCTTGTCACCGGCCCGACTGGTTCCGGGAAAACGAGCACCCTATATGCCTGCTTGAATCACATCAACAAACCCGACCGCAAGATCATCACGGTCGAAGAGCCGGTCGAATATCAAATGAATGGGATCAACCAGGTGCAGGTGAACGCGGAAATCGGCATGACCTTTCCGGCCGCGCTGCGCTCGATCCTCCGGCAAGCCCCCAATGTCATTATGATTGGCGAAATTCGCGACTTCGAAACGGCGAATATCGCCACGGCCGCGAGCCTCACCGGCCATCTCGTTTTCAGCACCCTGCACACCAATGACGCGCCTTCGGCGGTCGCGCGTTTAGTCGATATCGGCGTGCAACCGTTTCTGGTCGCATCTTCGGTGCGCGCGATCGTGGCGCAGCGGCTTGTGCGGCGCCTTTGCACCGAATGCAAACAACCGGGCGAGCTGAGCGAAACGGAGTTGCGCGCATTGCGGATCGAGCCGGGCCAACTCCGTGCAGCACAGGTGTTGAAACCCATTGGATGCGAACAATGTCGAAGGACAGGTTACAAAGGTCGGACGGGCATCTTCGAGATTTTCGTGATCGAGGACGAAGTCCGGCACACGATCAACAGGCTCAGCTCGACTCTGCTGCTGCGACAACGCGCGCGTGAGCTCGGCATGCGCACCTTGCGCGAAGATGGCGTGCGAAAAGTCTTGGCCGGCCTCACTTCAGCAGAAGAAGTGATTTCAATCACAATCGGAGACGTCAGTTAATAGCGATTAACGATTCACCGAGGTCATGAACAACAAACAGGTCGCTGAGCTTTTTATCGAGCAACAGGTGTTGCAGCCGTCGCAGGCCGATGATGTTCTCAACGAAGCGCAACTTAACGGAAAAACCATCGCTCAGGCCATGGTCGATGGCGGCTTTGTCGATGAGCGCGGCTTTTACCAAACCATTGCTGATGGGCTCGGGACGGAATATGTCGATCTTAGCGACAAGGAGATAGCGCTGAAGATTGTCCGCTCGATTCCGAGCGGGCTAGCGCGGTTGCACCGCGCGCTTCCGATTGGAATGAGCGGAAATACATTGCGCGTCGCACTGGTTGATCCGCTCGATCTTCGTGCGACTGAGGACCTCCGTTTTGCCTTGGGCAAAGATGTCGATGTTGTGGTTGCGCCGGCCGAACAAATCGAAGATCGAATCAAACAGTATTACGGCACCGACACGTCGAGCATGGAGGAAATCCTCAAACAGCTCGGCGAAGCGGGCGAGGCTGTTGCAATTGCGCAAAGGAGACGGAGTCGCCACGGCTGAAGCGGAGGCGAATGCAACCCCGATCGTTCGCTTTGTCGATCTAATTTTGTATCAAGCGATCCGGGACTGTGCGAGCGATATTCATTTCGAACCGTTCGAAAACGAATTCAAAATTCGCTATCGCGTCGATGGCGCGCTTTACGAGATGTCGCCGCCGCCGCGCCATCTCGCGCTGCCGGTCATCTCGCGCGTCAAAGTGATGGCTAACATGAACATCGCCGAGCGCCGTCTGCCGCAGGATGGCCGCATTCAAAAAAACATTGCCGGGCGTCCGGTCGATCTTCGCGTTTCAACGTTGCCGACGCAATTCGGCGAGAGCCTGGTTTTGCGTGTGCTCGATCGCACCACAGTCAATCTGGATCTGGAGATGTTGGGCATGCCCGATTACATCCACGATTACATTCTCGAAGTCATCCAGCGGCCGAATGGAATTTTCATTGCGACTGGCCCGACTGGTTCGGGAAAAACGACGACGCTTTACTCCTGTTTGCGCAAGATCAACACGATCGATTCCAAATTGCTCACCGCGGAGGAGCCGGTCGAGTACGATCTCGACGGGATCCTGCAAGTGCCGGTGAACGAAGCGATCGGTCTCACGTTCGCCCGTGTCCTGCGGGCATTTCTGCGGCAGGACCCCGACCGCATCATGGTCGGGGAGACGCGCGATCTCGAGACGGCACAGATCGCCATTCAAGCCTCGCTCACCGGCCATCTCGTTTTCACGACCCTGCACACAAACGATGCTCCGGGCGCGATCACGCGTTTGATCGACATGGGTATAGAGCCGTTTCTGATTTCCTCGACCCTCGAAGCCGTGCTTGGCCAGCGCTTGCTGCGCAGCATTTGTCAACAGTGCCGCACCACTTACGCGCCAAGCGAAGCCTTGCTCGCGCAGCTTGAAATCTCACGGCGGGAAATCGGCGCGAAGAAATTCTATTG
>JBAQJG010000554.1:0-3705 GCA_049300145.1 Chthoniobacterales bacterium
GCGTGCAACCGTTCATAGCTTACCGGGACGGGAGAGCGGCTGGGGAAGCGCTTCGTTCGGTGAAAGCGGCGCAGTTGCTGTATCTGGCGGATCACCCGGCGACACCTGTCAACACGCTGACGCAAGCGTTGCTTTTACCGTATATGCCGAATGGCGCTTGGCCGACCCTACCAAAGGTTGGCACGCAAACACCGACAATCAACTGCTCGGTATTTCCTCCTGTAGCAGCCCTCGGTGGCGGAACCTATGATCCATCCGGATCACCAACCGATGGCTTATGGGACGTTGGGAAATATTAACGGGCAGCGCGGATCCTCTTCGCTCCGCTAAAGCTTTGACGGACAAGCCAGGCTCCGCTGGCAAGGGCGCTATCAAGCTTGAAGATGGCAAGGAGCCTGGACGATCCGGCTACCGCTTACGATCCCGCGAAGGTGGGCGTGTCCTCCATAGCCGTAGATGGAGTGAGGGTCGTTCGAAAAGACGCGCCGGCGAAGGAGGAGTCTCGCTGGTTGAAATGAGCGTTGCGCTTTTCTTACTGACCGCGGTGGCCGTGTTCGGCTTCCAGACCATGATGTCGGGGTGGATGCTCCAGAACTCGTCCATTATGCAAAGTATGACCGATGCGTATGCTGGAATCGAAACAGCCTACGCGCAGCGGTGGACGTTCGCTAACATTCCGGCGAGCGGTCGTTGGCCCGTTTATCCGGCATCCACTTCAGCCGTTGTCACCATCGGAAAAACGCCGAAGGGACCGGTGAACGCCACCGTGGTGAGAACCAGTCATCCGTACACCGATCCCCTGACTTTGGCTCAGTCCTATATGCTCGAGTCCTATGTCGTCTATAAGGATGAGCTGCGCCAATACTGCAAGGTCAGCAAAGTTTACCGGACCGAATGAGGAAGAGACGACGACAAGGCGGCTTTTCTCTGATCGAGCTGACTCTGGTGGTGGGTCTTTCGGTGATGCTCGCATCCGCGGTTGTGGGAATGTTCAACACGAACCTGCAAATGACCAACCAAGCAGTTAAGTATCAATTCCTGGCCAAAGATGCGCCGTTCATCGGTTTGCTCCTGACGAAGACGATCGGTAATGCCGAAGACTACCGGATTTTTGCAAACCGCAATAATGTCGTGGCCGGTACCCCGGCCGTATTGACCGGGCCGGCAGTTCGGCTTTGGATGGCGCAACCCAGCGGCACCTTCCGTCAAGCAATCCTCTCGTTTGAAACGATTGGTGGTCACCGGGCCATTTATTTCTTTCTGGCCGACGACACCACGGGAACGTTTCCCGCGGCTCCTTCCTGGGAATTGGCCGGCGGCCAACTGACGAATGCGACCTTCGATGCATCTACCGGACTTCTCCTGGCAACCCTCAACGGATCTTATGGCGACCAGTACACATTTGCAGCTGAGAAGAAATGAGCGGGGAGAAGCCCTGCTCCTGACCATTTCGATCATCGGGTTCGCCATCATCGTCACGGTTGCAGCGTTCCTGTTATCGGCCTCCTTAGCTCAAGACACGGAGCGTGTCGCATCGGCTAAAGTGGACATCGCGACGCGTGAGGACGCTCTGATGCGGGCGATTCTGCAACAAACGGCGACAGGAGTGCTCCCCGCTAACATTGCCACTGGCGCAGGCCTGAACTGGACCCCTATCATGACCAATGCGGTGAACCGGGTGGCGGCCACGACCTACATTGATCCGACCGAGGTATCGACCCTGCTGAGCCCGGGAGTGATTCCAGCGAACATGGGAGATCCGGACGACGGTTCCGCTGCACTCTCGATCTTCCAGGGCTATAACAACAGCGAAGTCCCTTTAGGAGGTACAACCGGTGTGGCCAGCCTGGTCGGCTTGTCGAATTCCAGCGCTTACAACCAGACGGTGGAACCGCCAGAGCTCGTCTGGGTAGCCAATGCGAATATCTCAGCGGCTACCGCTGCTAACAATCCCTTGCAGTTTTTGCTCGGTTCTCAAGTGAGTGCCACCGGAACACCGGCTACCTCGCCGAGCGGCCGGTGGGGAACAGTTCCGTTTCCAAACATACGCTTCGGTCTGATGCGGCCAGGCGATACCATGGTCGCGCGCCGTGTCTGGTGGCGTGTCCCGGTCTTATATCAAACCGCCCTGCAGACAATAGAAGCACAATCTGCGGGCACGAACGTCACGCGCTATCCCGGGATGCTGGCCAATTACATCCTATCGGTCTACGAAATTCCAAGCCAGTTGCCCATTACCGGCAACGCGAATATTCAGCTCGGACTGAATGCCGATGGTTCGGCTTGGGGCAACACCTCTTCAGCTGGAAGCCAGGTAAATATCACTGGTTCGATCTATGGTGATGCTGTCCAATTGAACGGGGGCACTTACGGCGGTGGAATCAGTTCGAGAAACCAGGTTAACGTCCTAACCTCATCATCGGTAGCCGGAGAAAACTTTACCGACAATACCTATAACAATTTGGGTGTACGGGAACAAAAGGACCTGACTCGCGCGATCGGGGCAGCACCCGTATCGGTCGCCGGCGACAACGGAAAAGTGATGCTGGTTCCATTGGCGACGGGTAACGCGTTTTATCTTCCTTCGCCCAATGCTACACCAACGGCGTGGGATCTCTATTCTTTACCTTACTATCATTGCCGGATACGGATCACTATTAGCGGAACAAATAGCATTTTGAATTACCAGACCGCGGCAGTTCAAGGAAACGCCGGTGCCATAACCGTACAAATTCGCTACCTCCCTGATACGGCACAGCTGCCTGACGCGGTGTTTGGGGTCGCCGACAGCGCTCCCGGATGGAATACGGTTACATATGCCCAGGTTACCAACGCTACCATTCTTGCCAGCAACAACAGCGCTTCGTCCGGCTACTTGACGAATCAGGCAGACGGAATAACGATCGCTAATTTTCTTCTTTACACTAGCACGGCGAACGGCGTCCAGGACTGCAATGTTCTCGAAATTGATCTGCTGCAGATGTATGCCACGCTGGGACTAAACCCTGCGCAGTGCTATTCAATCTATATCGGGTGCAATCCTTCTCAGACGCCAAACGCAGGCAACCCAAGTTTTCCAAACATTGTGATTAAGGATGCAGATGATCTGACTGGATCAACTGCACAGTTAGGGCTCGCGACACCGGGCCCATTCACCAATGGCCTATCGATTGTCACCACACAACGGATTTATCTAGTCGGGGGTGGCATCTTGCAGGGCGCGCTCACGGCGTCGGGGTTCAACACCGTGCCCTGGCCTACCCCCCCGGATCCTAGCAACCCCTATCCGGCTACCAGTATTTATGCCCCGGACGTGCGCTATGGAATGTCCAACGTGACGCCAACAATTGCTGTGAAGGGACAAATTTCGGTGAGTCAGGCCACAGCCGGGAGCACAACAGCCGTTAATCCACTTAGTTTTTCGAGTGGTGCGAACAACACCATTAGCGGGTCGGGAAACAGCTATTCGCTGAATGCCATCTCGAATCCGCGCAGCGTGCCGCCGATCAGCCGCCTGAATCTGCTGTTTACGGTTGAGAAGGAACGGACGAACTAGCTAGCCTGAATTGCTCGCATATCCTGAAAGATTTGCGAGCAATTCAGGCTGAGGCTGCAGAATCCTCCGGCTACGCCGGACCATTCTGCTGCATTCGTTTTGAAAAAGGTTAGAAACAATCTGCTCCTAACCATGCCTCTCAAAAAAGC
>JBAQJG010000555.1:0-1538 GCA_049300145.1 Chthoniobacterales bacterium
AGATCTTGGAGTACGGCGACCCGATCCTGCGGGCCAAAGGCAAACCGATCCAGAACATAGACGATCGGATTCGCGAGCTGGCCGCAAACATGATCGAGACGATGCACGCGGCGAATGGCGTAGGACTGGCAGCCCAGCAGATCGGTGAAGCTTTGCAGCTCACGGCGCTCGACGTCTCGCTAGTCGAAGATCGACCGAGCACTTTGAAGTTGGATGGCAAAGACGTCGATCCCAAAGCGGCGATGCCCGTGGTGTTGATCAATCCGGAAATTGAGCTGCGCGGCCCGACCGAAGTGGGAGTAGAAGGTTGCTTAAGTTTTCCGGAAATCACCGGCGACATCGAACGGGCGAAGTCAGTGATTGTGCGCGCGCAAACTTTGGATGGCGGCACAATCGAAATCGAAGCGAGCGGATTTCTTGCCCGCGCGATTCAGCATGAAGGCGATCACCTCAATGGGATTCTATTTATCGATCGGATGAATTCGGCGGCAAAGGCCGCATTGTCGAGTCGCCTGAAACGATTGCAGAAAGACACGAGACGCGGCATCAGACATCGAGAAGCGCTCGTAAGTGAGACGACGCTATAGCCGGGTCCAGTCGCGCTGCGTGAGTGTGGAAATTATCGAGTCAGAAATCCTGTCAACGGACTGGTTGTGGCCGCGACGTCCAGTTTTCCGGCTAATCCGATTTCGCGTGCTTCGCGACCTGCCTCAATAGCTTTTTTAAACGCTTTGGCCATGCGAATCGGATCGGAAGCAATTGCGATTGCCGTGTTAACCAAAACCGCATCGGCGCCCATCTCCATGGCTTCAGCGCCGTGACTTGGGGCGCCTAGCCCGGCGTCAACGACTACGGGCACGGTGGCCTGCTCGATAATGATCTCAATTTGGGGGCGCGCCTCGATCCCGCGGTTACTGCCGATCGGCGAGCCGAGCGGCATCACCGTTGCGGTGCCGACGTCCTGCAATCGTTTCGCCAGTACCGGGTCGGCATTGATATAGGGTAGAACCGTGAATCCTTCTTTCACTAAAATTTCCGCAGCTGCGAGAGTCTCCACTGGATCGGGCAGCAAGTAACGCGGGTCCGGGTGAATCTCGAGCTTGATCCATTTTGGCAAGCCTGCGCTGGCCGCCAGTCGCGCCAGGCGCACCGCTTCCTCCGCGTTGCGCGCACCGCTTGTGTTCGGCAAAAGAAGGAAACGCTTTGGATCGATAAAATCGAGAATGTTTGCAAACGGATCGTGCTTGCCGGAGATATCTGCGCGCCTCAGGGCCACGGTCACCAGCTCCGTTCCGCTGGCAGCGAGCGCGTCGCGCATCAATTCGTTCGACGCGAATTTCCCCGTGCCAACCAGCAAACGCGAGGTGAACTCGCGATCGGCGATCTTCAGTTTGGAGGGCTTGTCCGACATAGATAGAGAATAAACGAATTCGCGCAAAGGTGCGAACGTGGATCCGGGGAACACAGGCTACTCGGGCAGACTGTGCAGGCAGGCTTGCCGCCCTGCATTGTCCCTGAGTTTCAAACCCGACTCGCCC
>JBAQJG010000556.1:0-12143 GCA_049300145.1 Chthoniobacterales bacterium
GAACAACTGCGAGCGCACCTCACCGGGCAGGAACAGGAAGTCATTGCTGCTAAATCGACAGACAATCCCGAGGCTTACGATGCCTACCTGCGCGGTCTTGCTCACACACTGAAAACGCAAAACTCTATCGCCAACTCCCTTGGCGCACAGAAATATCTCAAGGAAGCGGTGAGGTTGGACCCGAAGTTCGCCCTTAGTTGGGCGTTGCTGTCATATGTTGACGCGGTTGGCTACACTACCCTGAGTCTTCAACCAACGGTCGCCCTGCGTGAAGAGACACGACAGGCAGCCGAAACCGCCCTCACTCTTCAGCCCAGTCTCGGCGAGGCCGTATTGGCCAAGGGATATTACCACTACTCTTGCTTAAAGGATTATGACACCGCGCTGCGTTATTTTGAGGAAGCACGTCGGCTCCTACCGAACAGCAACCGGATTCCTGAATTCTTAGCCTATGTCACACGCAGGCGAGGCCAGTGGGACCGGAGCGAGTCGTACTTCAACGAAGCCGAGCGGCTCGACCCGCTCAACGTTCACCTGCTCACCCAGCACGCGTTTTCCTATGCCGACCTTCGCCGTTTCCCCGAAGCGCTGCGAAAGCTTGATCAGATTCTCGATATCACACCGGACGACGTCGATACCCTGGCGGAAAAGGCGGCTATCGCACAAGTCGAGGGCGATCTGCCGCGGGCCTCGACGCTCCTCGCTCCGCTCTACCCGGCCGCGGACGACACCACGGCGTTGGAAACACAAGTTTACCAAGCGATCCTGGAGCGCCGCCCTGCGCAAATCATCCCTCGGCTAAGGGAAGTGCTTGCCAAGCCTGATCCAGCATTGGGTTATCGCTATGGCGAGCTGGGGTTTTGGTTAGGCTGGGCGCAAGAAGTCGCTGGCGACCATGCCGCCGCCCGGGAAAGTTGGCGACAGGCGCGCGGCGAACTGGAACCTTTTCTCAAGGAACAGCCGGAAAATTATAGGCTCATTGGCGATCTCGCGCTGACCGATATGGGCCTCGGTGACAAAGCCGCCGCACTGACGCTGACCGAACGCGCCATCGCCGTGATCCCGATCGAGAAAGACGCGTTAGCTGGTCCCGGTCCGATCGAGATCCTCGCCCGGGTGGCGGCGCAGGTAGGAGAGCCCGACCGCGCCATTGCCGCTTTACAGAAACTACTCCCGATACCGTATGAAGGCCCAACGGCTGTGGGCGTGCCGCTCACTCCTGCGCTGCTCCGGCTCGATCCAACGTTCGATCCGCTCCGGAATGATCCGCGCTTCCAAAAACTCGTCGCCGCGTCCACGCCGAAAACGAGATAGAATCCCGACGCGCTAAATGTCCGCCGAGGTTAAGAAAGAAATCGAGTTGGAGCTGGCACATGTCCTCTTCATCGACATCGTTGGCTATTCGAAGCGTTTGACTAACGAGCAACGCGCGTTGCTGGATACGCTCAATGAGGTCGTTCGCAGCACAGAGGAGTTCCGCAAAGCGGAAGCGACCGGACGATTGTTAAAAATCCCGGCTGGCGATGGCATGGCGCTGGTCTTCTACACGAGCCCGGAAGCGCCGGTGGAATGCGCGCTGGAAATCGCGCGGGCGGATATCGAACACACCGAGTTGAAATTGCGCATGGGTGTGCATAGCGGTCCGGTTAGCGGCGTGATCGATGTGAACGAGCGCGCGAATGTGGCCGGGGCCGGGATCAACATGGCACAACTGGTGATGGATTGCGGCGACGCCGGTCATATCTTGATCTCGAAGCGTGTGGCCGAAGACCTCGAACAATACGGACATTGGCAGCCGCTCCTGCATGATCTGGGCGAATGCGAAGTGAAAGACGGCGTCCGCATCCACGTGGTTAATGTTTACACCGATGAACTGGGCAATCCGGAGTTACCGGAGAAGTTCAAAGCCGCTTCTGTAGCGGCCAGCAAATCACCAAGCAGTCAGAAATATATCCTCATTGGTGGTGCACTCATCGTCGCCGTTGCGATCGGACTTCTGCTGTTTCGAATGGTAGGGATCCCGCAGCGGCGGGAGGCCGTCCGATCAGGAAGCGAAAATGAAGGACACCGCAGCGCATCGTCCCGACCAATTCCGGACAAGAGCATCGCGGTGCTTCCGTTCGAAAACCTCAGTAGCGACAAGGAGAACGCGTACTTTGCCGACGGCATCCAGGACGAAATATTGACGCGCTTATCCAAGATCGCCGATCTAAAAGTCATCTCGCGCACATCGACGCAGCATTACAAAAGCACCCCTGAAAACCTGCCCGAAATCGCCCGGCAACTTGGCGTGGCCCACATCCTCGAAGGTAGCGTGCAGAAGAGAGGCGACGCGGTGCGCGTAAACGTGCAGCTGATCAAAGCAGCCACCGATTCGCATCTGTGGGCCGATATCTACGACCGCAAACTGACCGACATTTTTTCAGTCGAGAGTGAAGTGGCGAAAGCCATCGCCGAGCAATTGCGAGTGCACCTGAGCGGCCGGGAAGAGCAAGTCATCGCCGCCCGACCGACAGACAATTCTGAGGCGTACGATGCCTACCTGCGTGGCCTGGCTTATACACTGAAAAGTGGCAACACGCCCGCCAACACCCTTGGCGCGCAGAAATATCTGAGCGAAGCGGTGAGGTTGGACCCGAAGTTCGCCCTTAGTTGGGCGCGGCTGTCATACGTTGATGCGCGCGGCTACCTCACACAAAATCTCCAACCAACAGTCGCCCTCCGGGAAGAGGCACGGCAGGCCGCCGAAACCGCGCTCACTCTTCAGCCCAATCTCGGCGAGGCCATATTAGCCAAGGGATATTACCACTACGCCTGCTTAAAAGATTACGACACCGCGGTGCGTTATTTTGAGCAAGCACGTCAGCTCCTCCCGAATAGCAGCCGGATTCCTGAATTCTCAGCTTATGTCACGCGCCGGCGAGGCGAGTGGGACCGGAGCGAGTCGTACTTCAACGACGCCGAGCGGCTCGACCCGCGTAACGTTAATCTGCTCTATCAGCACGCGATTTCTTATGTCGTTCTTCGTCGTTTTCCCGAAGCGCTGCGGAAGTTTGATCAGGTTCTCGATATTACACCGGACGACGTGGATACCCTCGTGCAAAAGGCGGCTGTCGCACAAGCCGAGGGCGACCTTCCGCGGGCTGCTGCACTACTCGTTCCGCTCCACCCGGCGGCCGACAAACCCACCGCCTTGGAAACACAAGTTTACCAGGCGATCTTGGAGCGCAACCCGGCCCAAATCATCCCTCGGCTAAAAGAAATACTGGCCAAGCCCGATCCAGCGTTGGGTTACTTCAATGGCGAACTGCGCTTTTGGTTGGGCTGGGCACAAGAAGTGGCCGGCGACCATGCCGCCGCCCAGGAAAGTTGGCGACAAGCGCGCAGCGAACTGGAACGTTTCCTCAAAGAACAGCCGGGAAATTACAGCCTGATTGGAGATCTCGCGCTGACCAATGCGGGCCTTGGCGACAAAGCCGCCGCGTTGGCTCTGTCCGAGCGGGCCATGTCCGCGATCCCGATCGAGAAAGATGCGATAGATGGTCCCGGTCCGATCGAAGTTCTCGCCCGGGTGGCGGCGCAGATAGGAGAGCCCGACCGCGCCACCGCCGCCTTACAGAAACTTTTGTCGGTACCCTATCAGGGTCGACTGGCTGGGCGCGTGCCGCTGACTCCCGCGCTTCTTCAGCTCGATCCAATGTTCGATCCACTACGCGGTGATCCGCGCTTCCAAAAACTCGTCGTCTCGGTCGCGCCGAAGGTGCTGAACAAATAATGCGACGCGGCGCGGGACTGCCAGGATCGATCTCAGGCGTCACGGGTCTAGCCTGTTTTGCTTAGTCGGTGAGGATGCTGAATCCGCGTCCGCTGTGCGTCCGCGGATTCACCGGCGCATCGGTGAGCACAAGTGTGGTGCCCGGCGTGATAAGCGCGCGCACGTTCGCGAGAAAGTCGGGAGGAATCGCGACGCGCTGCGCGAGCTCCTTCAGATTTGGACTGCGGCCACCCACGCTGGCGGTGGAAATCCAATCGCGTCTTCCACTCGCATCGATTGTCGACAGTGCCGAATAAACATGCGAGCCGGACAAGCGCCCGATTCTTCCCACCGGTGATCGTCCAATTTCGATGCCGTTGCGATAGACGTAGGCTGCGCTATCCGGCGCGCTAACTATAATTGAGGCTGGTCCCTTTGGCGCCTTTTCCGGCGTCCAAACGGCGCCGGCGTTCCCACTTCCCTGTGCCGAAAATAACAAACCTGGATTCGTTGTAGTCGAGGGCGCAGAATTGTTATCGGCGATGATGACCGTGCTACCCAGCGTCGTTACGGCATAAAGTTTGGCCGCGAAATCCACCGGCATACGCACGCAACCGGCCGAAGCCGGATAACCGGGCAAGTTTCCCGCGTGCATCGCGATGCCGCTCCAGGTCAGTCGCTGCATATTGGGCATCTTCGCGCCTTTGTAGATGCTCGATTCATGCTCGACCTTCTTTTGCAGCACCGTAAACACGCCGGTGGGAGTGCGCTTACCTTGCTTGCCCGTGCTGACCGTAGAACGGCCAATGCGCACGCCGTTGCGGTAGACGTACATGATCTGATCCGGAATACTGACCAAGACCACGACGGGACCGGCCGGTGAAACTTCGGGATGCCAGGCATAGTCGCCGGGCTTGAGCGTACGCGCTAAAGGCTCGACTTCGCGACCTTTCGTGTGCTCCGCTCCGGTTGAAGTCGGCGCGCTAAACAGTGAACTCAGGACGGCGACGATTATTGTCCCAAGTAACTCCTTGCGTTCCATCAATTCGGGTTCGCCGCTTTTGAGACAGAACTTTGTCGATAATCAGCCCAGGTTCGGCGTCAGTGGAATGCCACTAATTATAGATTCACCGGTTGCGCGAGCCGGAACTCCATCTTCGTTCCCGGTGCAACGGTGGATGAGCCCACGGAAAAGCCCCCGCGCATTTGCGCTTGCCGCGCTGTCGTGGATTTGCTTTCAGGTTGGAAGCTGTCCGTCTTGATTGAAATCATCCGACCGTTATTCGACACTTGAGTAAGGCTAAGAGTAAGCGGAGCTGATTTGCGTGAATTTGCCCGCGA
Source organism: Chthoniobacterales bacterium (assembly GCA_049300145.1). Taxonomy (GTDB): domain Bacteria; phylum Verrucomicrobiota; class Verrucomicrobiia; order Chthoniobacterales; family UBA10450; genus AV133. Next base: position 5,096 of record JBAQJG010000556.1, read on the forward strand.
CGCCTCAATTTTGCCGGAGACCTTCGTTCCGGCCTTAAGTAGGGCGCTGCTTTTGACGGTTACATCTTGATCAAGCTGGGCATTAAAAGTCCTTCCGACCCGGTCGTGTGAGGAAATTCGAACGACGGTTCGCACAACAAGAGTGGTTCCGGCAGGTATCGTGGCACCGAACAAAGAGACATTAGCCGCGATCGAAATGCAGATTGTAATCAAAATGAGAACGAATGTTTTCTTTGTCATGGCGTGAAGTTGCTAGTTAATGGCTGTGGTTGAAGAAATGCGTCAAGGACTACTGAAGTGTGGTCTGTCAATGTCGTGCGACGATATGGGACTTTGGTCCCACCGGCAAGATTTCTTTCACACCGAGCCGACCGTCGAGGCCAAAGCTGGCGGTAAACACGGCTCAAACTTGCGGGATTGGCATCGGCCCGAAAAATATCCGCAGCACCTTTTCTTTCCCAATCACGCGCACCAGTTCGTGCATCGTGCAGTACATCGCAATCAGTACAAGCAGAATGATCTGGATAGCCCAGAAATGTGGCCACACCATTTCCGCCAGCAATTTTTTGTTCCCGGCGACAAAACCGCCGGCTAGCCGCCAGAAATCGATAAGACGTTCCAGATAGTGAATGAGCGAAGCCATCAGAAGGTAGATCAAGGTCTTCCAGGAAACGTTGTAGATCAGCGGTTTCTCGGGAAAGCGATTGATCAGCGGCAGCATGTCCGCGATTAAGACTGCCTTGCCGAGAATGAGGGCGGCGACCGCCACCGACACCGAAGAGAGTGGCGAAATCCCGGTTCCTTTCAGCATCAACACGCGAACAAACACTACAATATGCAGAGCCACGAAAAAAAAGATCGTGGGCGGGAGCAACGCAAAGAACTCTTCCTTGAGCTTGGTCGATAGCTTGGACATAGCGCTAGCATTGCGATGGGTCGCGTTGTTAGCAAGCTCCCAAACCTCAGCCGCCTCGTGGATCGAAGTGCTTCGGCCGCTTGTCATCATACGAACTCGTCGGTGGTTTTCGCTCGAGAGGTCCGTTTGACGGATTTTGTTTCGCGCTTTAGCGCGCTTTCGGTAGCGCTTTGCTGATTTAACGCGAGCAAACGTTCAAGAATTTGTTCGTCGGTAAGATCGACAGGAAAACCGTAGGCCTGAGCGACGGCTGCATCGAGCTTTGCGTGCGCGTTCTCGAGCCAAGCGGGCCGCTCGTTATAGAGATTGGTCAGCGTGCGCTTGGCCAGCTTTTTCGCGCACTCATCATTGCGCGGTTCCACGCGGGGATAACGGACCGTGCCGATGCCGCGCGAGTCAGGACCGACAACGAAACGTGACCACGGTCCATCAGTTGCGCCGGGAAATTCGAGAATGCGCGTCTTGGTCCATTCCTGCGGGTTGAGCCAGTTCTCGCGCAGCTCGTTTAATTCTTTAGCCGCCGTGGAGATGTCGATCTTCTGTCGGTCAGTCGGTTGAGGAAACGCAAATGTCTCCAAACAGGTTGTCGGCGTGTAACGCGGGCGTGTTTCCAATCGAGTTCCGAGCTTCAGGGCCCAGACTTCGTGAAAACGCGAATGCAAAACGCCGAAGAAATAATCATCATCACGGGCGAAAACGTAGATTCCGTCGTCAGGCAACACGACCGAATCTTTCCAAACGAAAATCCGATGCTTGGAAACGCGCGGCGTCGCAATGGACCGCGTCAATTCGCGCAATTCTTCCCGCATGCCTGAGCAAGTCTCGGCATGCAGCCACCAGTTCTCGCAGCGATGTTCGCGTTTGTTATCCTCACGCTGTGGTTTTACGTACTTTCGTACGTGAGCAAACGGCGCTTCATAAAGAGCAAAGTCCTCGACCGGTAATTCGACACCGGTATCGATGATCCAGCCGCGAGGTGGTCGCTTCACGATGGCGGTGCCGTTCAGCCACGGTCTTAGCAAGTCCGAATTGGGTCGCCCGTTCGGGTTTGGAGAAATTAACCATTCGAGGGCGACCGATTCGGGAATATCGAAATCGCCCGATTTCTGGGTTCCACGAAATGAGATGTTGAAGTTCGCAGCTAAAACTTTTGCGACCGTAACATCGACATTCGCTGTCAGGTTCGCATTTATGTCCGCGACCTCCACGCCGTCGAGGACTCGGGATTTTTCTTCGCCGTCATCAAACCCAACCATACTTACATGGACGTTTGCGCCCGCGAGAATCCAGGGCCGATCCGATTCAGCAAAAAAGATGTCGCCCGTCTTTTTGATTCGCTTTAGCACTTCGCGATTAACGCCGCCTCGGATTGCTTGCGTGGCAAGCAATCCGGCGCGCTTACCATTTTTTTCTTCAATCGCGTCTGTCGCTTTCGCAAACCAATAACAACAAAGGTCGGCCGCCCCTGGTACTCGGTTGTCGTAAATGCGCTGAAGCGCCTCACAATAATCCCGGCCGAGTTCGTCCCATTGGCGGCTCGTCCCAAGAAATGGTGGATTGCTAACGATCACATCGCACGCGGGCCAACCGCGCTCGTGATAAACCCGCGCTTCGCCACTTACGTTGCTTTTTTTCCTTTTCGAGATTTCTCGTAGTTCATCGGACGCGGCTGCGATCTCAAGTTGATCTGACCCAAGCGGGGCAACCGCGATGTGTTCTTCAGCGCGGGCTTCGCGCAAATCTTTCGGCGTCTTGCGAAAGATTTCTTTCATAAGCGCATCTTTATTTTCGAAACCGGCGAGGACTTGCAGGACCGGTTCTTCGTCATTTTGAAACCCGTTGTCGCGTCGCCACTGCAGATAACCAATCTGCACCGCAACCTGCGCCAGCTCGAAAGCGTAAGCGTTGAGCTCAATCGCTTTGAGCTGTTGCACATTGACACGCGATTTGAAGGTGAAGCCGAGCTGCGTGGCGAAGGCGATCACCTCCTTTTCGAGGTCGAGAAGGAGTTTGAGTGAAAGGTAAAGAAAGTTGCCGCTGCCGCAGGCGGGATCGAGCACCGTGGTCGATGCCAGCTTGCTGTGGAACGCGGTGAGCTTCGCCCGATCGGCGTCGCTGCCTTTGGCTTTCGCGTACGCTGAGGCGAGATCTGATTTCAGAGCGCTCCATTCGCGACGCAAAGGCGACATCAACACGGGCTCGACAATCGTGAGAATGTCTTCCTCGCTCGTGTAATGGGCGCCGATTTGGGCGCGCTGATTCGGATCGAGGCCGCGCTCGAAAAGATTGCCCATGATGCTCGGCTGAATGAATTGCCAATCAGCTTCACCAGCAGTTGCGAGCGCGCTGATTTCCTTTTCGTCCAGTTGGAAAACTGTTGCTTCCTCAAAGAGATGACCATTGAAGTGACGAATCTTGTCCCTGCCAAAACGCCCGCCGGTTGCCATTGTCGCGAACAATTCTTCGAGCATTTCGGAGAAATGCTCGGATCGTTTACACCCCCTTTGAAAATCTCCGTGACGAGATTCGCGGGAAGCAAGCCCGTGTCTTCCGCGAAGAAACAGAACACAATGCGGTTTAGAAAACGCGCGATGCGCAGGTTCTTGCGTTGCGCGACCGAATGCTCCCGGCGCGTTTTTGCATCCGCTAGCTCGATGGATTCGCGCTCCTGGAGCGAACGCGCGACCGCGGCAATTTGTGCGGCCAGCTTTTCCGTGACTTCCGCGGTTGTTCGTTGCGGCTTAAGAAATTCAGGCTCGGTGAACACCGCGCGCAACAAGTGCAGTACCGGCGGACTGTCGATGTTCGCGTTCGTGAACTCATGCGTCTCCTGCACGGTGCCGTTGAAGTTGGTGCGAACGACGTAGCGGTCGAAATCGCAGACAACGAGCAGGGGCGGGTTGAGCAGTGATTCGCGGTAGCGGAGAAGTTGCTGATAAGCGGCATCGAGATTTTTCTTCTTGCCTTTGTATTCCCACGCGAAACAACCTTTCTTCCATACGTCGGCGAATCCGCGTTCGCGTTCATCATCGGGTTCTTCCGCGACGCGCCCGGAATCTTGTAACGCAAAAAGCTCAGCGTCTTTCACGACGCGTTTTTGAAAACAGAAGGACTCGCTGCCAGTTGGATCGGCGGCCGCGGGCGATGGCTGACCTAACAAAGCGCAGAGATCATTGAAGTGTTCTTGATAAGCCGCGGTTTCTTTGCCGGAGTATCGTGCCCACTTTCTTTTGAATTCTGCCGGAGACATTGAACAGCATCATCCTCGCAAGATTTCAGCGCACGACAAGATCAACACTCGCGTCCGGGAACTCATTCCCGTCCCGCAGCGAGGCGAAAGTGGATGCAACGTTACGCTGCTCGCCGAAGTAAGACCGGTTCGGCACTGGTTCATTTTCGCTGGCTAAACCCGGCCGGTCAACGAGCCAGGCGTTGATGAGTCGTCAATATTTTACAGAATTGTCCCAGAAATTAAGCGACAAATATCGAACGTGCTGGATTGGGCTCTGGGCCGCACCCGGTTTGGACGGATGCGGCCCGGCGAATTGGCCTAGTCAGGAATCTCTTACTCCCCTGCGTGCTTCTTGATGGCTTCCGCAATCTGCGTTTTCACGGCCTCGAGGTTGAAACTCGCGCCTTTCTGCATCGGCAGATACTCGATGGCGCTCAGCGCCAGATCCTTTACCTTTTCAGCCAGCACAAGACATAACGCGGATTTGGTACGATTCATATCGTCACGACTCTGCACTCACACCTATCCGGCGGATATAGGACCTTAGGTCTATAAGGTCAGAGGTCTTCGTGCCCCGTTTTTTGTCCAAGAGTCATGTCATTCGACCCGGAGTGGTCATGTTACCTGAAGGAGGTTCACTGGTGAATTCGCGCGACCGCCTCGTGGGAGACAGACCGCGCGCTTCACGATCGAATGGATCAGGTGATTCAGCGAAAAGGCGGGCGGCCCTTGCGCGCCGCCCGCCGTGAAGGTCATTCCGGTTACTGGCTGGCGCCTTTGCTGGCCGCTTGTGCCTCGGCCATCTTTTTCGCCATCTCCGCTTTCACCGCGTCAAGATTGAAACTCGCGCCCCTTTGCATCGGCGGGTATTCGAGGAAGGTTTGGAGTTCCTTGCCCATCACCTGCTGGACGAACACAAAGCGCCAGAATTGGAACTTGAACCAATCGAAGTATTGCTGCGCCCCTTCTTTCGTCCCGTCGTTGGGCCAGGCCGTGCGCTCGAACGGATCGAGGCGAAGGTTGATTAGGACCGGCACGTCAAGGTGCGGTTTGGCACCGAGCCAGCCTTGGGGCTGGTCAATGAAACGATACTTGTAATCGTCAATGCGCACTGCGCCGACAGTGCTTTCGCCGAGGTAGAAGATTTCGTGACGATTCGACGGACCCTTTCCGGTGATGGCGGCCATCTGGTCGTAGCCATCGAGGTGGTTCTTGTAAGTCCGGTCACCGAGTTTCACACCCTTGAGCAACTGGTCGGTGATGTTCGGGTTGCCGGCGGCATCGAGGAAGGTAGGGAACCAGTCCATGCCGGAGAAGATGCCGTTCTGCACCGAGTCCGCCGGCACATGGCCGGGCCAGCGCAGGAGGCACGGCACGCGGAAGCCGCCTTCCATGACCGTCCCCTTGGACTGCGCGAACGGTGTCTGTCCGCCGTCGGGCCAGGTGAAGACTTCGGTGCCGTTGTCGGTGGTGAACACGACGATGGTGTTGTCATCCACGCCCATGTCCTTGAGCTTCTGCATCACCAAACCGACGTCGTCATCAAGCTGGGCCATGCCGGCTTCTTCTTCCGACCAGCCATTCTCCGAGTTACGCATCTTCTCATACTTCTCCGAGAGGTGCGTCACGATGTGCATGCGCGTCGGGTTGAGCCAGCAGAAGAACGGCTTGCCATCCTTTTGGGCCTTCTCCATGAAATTCAATGCGAAGTCGCGAATCTCATTATCCACGGTTTTCATCCGTTCGGGATAAAGCGTGCCGGCGTCTTCGATCTTCTGTTTGCCAATCTTGCCCCAGCGCGGCATCTCGGTGGCGTCATCCGTAGTGGTCGCCCAGCTATGGACCATGTTGCGCGGGCCAACCTTGTCGAGTAGCTCCTGCGGGTAGTTCGGGTGCGCCGGGTCTTCCATTGCGTCCAGGTGATAGAGGTAACCGAAGAATTCGTCGAAGCCGTGCACCGTGGGCAGGAACTCATTCTTGTCGCCAAGGTGATTCTTGCCGAACTGGCCAGTCGCGTAGCCCTGCGCTTTGAGCGCGGTGGCGATTGTGCAGGCCTCTGCGGGCAATCCTACCGACGCACCGGCCTGGCCGACCGTCGTCATTCCCGTGCGGATGGGCAATTCGCCGGTGATGAAGTTCGCGCGACCCGCCGTGCAGCTGGCCTCAGCGTAGTAGTCGGTGAACAACATTCCTTCCTTGGCTATCTTGTCGAGGTTCGGCGTCCGGCCGGCCATCATCCCGCGGCTGTAGGCGCCGATGTTCCACATGCCGATGTCGTCGCCCATGATGAAGAGGATGTTGGGTTTCTTATCTGCCGCCTGCGCCGAGACCGCAACGAGTGCGGCGATCAGCGGAGCGGCCCATCGCGTTAATATTTTTCGTTTCATAGTTTTGGTAGTCGTTAGGATTGGATCTGATGTATTTTGCATTGTTAAGCCGTAGCGGACATCCGCGGCCGTGAATCGTTGGATTAAGTGGTGATTCGGAAAATCAAAGTGATTGTTAGGGCTTAGAACCGGCCTCCCCGCATGCCGACGCCCATTCCCATGGGTCCCCAGCCTGCTCCCCATCCGCCCCACGCGCTCCAGTTCATTGCCTCATCCTGGTAGAGCTCTGCGGCTTCGAGATTCTCCTGCGCAAGCTTATTTGCGGCGCGTTGTTGTTGGTAAGTCTGATACTCTGCTGGTCCACCGACATAGGCCTGATTGTTAGGCGCGTCCGGGTAAACGTAGTAGGTTTTCCCCGCTTTCTTAATCATTGCGATCTTGCCAGGCGGAAGGTTTTGCAGCTTTTGCTTCTGCGCGGCCGTCTTCGGCGTAATCGTCTTGAAGCCGGAGGCCACTAGCATGCTCTCCTTGCTCTGCGTGCTGGTCTGTGTGGTGGCGCAGCCGGCCATCAGC
>JBAQJG010000557.1:0-4277 GCA_049300145.1 Chthoniobacterales bacterium
ACCGGCACCGGCGAGCGCAACGCCGCCGCCCGACGCAATCGTCGTAACAGCGGCAACTCCCGCGGCAGCACCGGCTGATCCTGCGACTACTGCTGTCGTAGTGAGCGCCTGTCCAACTTGCGCGCCAGTCGCGATTGCTTTCTGCATGATGATCGGTGCGGCGATGGTGCTGGAGATGAGCCAGAGGGCGAGTGCCGCGAGGCCTAATAAATTCTGCAACCCGTAACCGGCACTTCCCCCTACGCCGCCCAGGCTGAGAAAACTCTGGTCGGTCATGAAACTGATCAGGCCAGACGTAAGCAACGAGGCTGCGCCCCAGCCGAGCGGCCAACAGAGCACGCCGGCATAACCGAGCAGAAATCCAACGCCGATGGAATGGAGTGTACGCACGGCCAAAAAGCCGATGAAAATCGGCGCGAGGGCGTAGCCGACGTAGAGAATGAACTTTTGAACGAGATACGCGTAAAAGACGATGACGCTCGCTATAAAGCCGAGCACCCACAGAATGATAGAAATACCGGCCTCAAAGAGCGCTTGCCCGTCGAGCACATCCCACCATGACTTTGAGCCGGATTTGGAACCACCGGTACCTTTGTTGAGTGCGAGCGCCTTCTGGTACTGCTGATAAACTCCTGCCGGATCGGCATGGAGCGTATTTTTCACTGTCGAATCGACGGTCGTCGCGATCTCATTGCTCCAGTTTGGCAGGTAAGCGAGCACGGCCGCGAATGCGAAGGTGCGTCCGATCGTGCGGAGATAAGCACTCGGGCTGCGCTGGCCTGTGACGGTCGAGGAAACAATTCCGATCGCGAGCAACACAAATGCGATCGGCGTGAGCACGTGGTTCATTTCCGTGCATTGATTGAGAAAATTCGGGAAAAGTGTGTCGAAATTGTTCATCGTTAGGCGTCGTGCGTTCGTTGGGCCGGAGTTTTAGTGACTGTTTCGAAATGAGGGAGGTGTGGTTTCCAGGCGAAAAACTTCGCCGTATTGCTGCAAGCTCTCTTCCATTTGCGCTTGCCGTTCTTCGCGGCGGGCTTCTTCCTGGCGTTCGCGATCGGCTCGGTTCTCCGCGTCCTGTGTGATGACTTGCCCGGCCGCGTTGTCGATCTCGTGATCGACTGTTGCTAGCTCGGCGTTGTAGCCAGTAAGCACGCCGTTGAGTTTCTGCGTTTCCGCGTCCGTTGTTGACGCTTGGAGCTTTTGCGTCGTCGCAGCAATCTCGTCGCGCAAAGCTTTGCGCCGTGCGAGAACGTCATTGGTGACGCTTTGGAAATTGCGAGAGTCGTCCTGGATCGCGCCATACTTACGGTACGAATCTTCCAAACGTGGAACTTGGGTACCGTCCGGCGTAGTGAACGCTTGCCCTAAACTCTGATATAAACCGTTTCCACTGTATTGCAGAGCTTGGAGACCATTGGCGGACCGCTGTAGTTGAGTAAGCGTTTGACCAACGCCAGTTTGCTGCAGGCTGCCGATTAGTTGATTGGCGCCAACGATGTTCACGAGCTTCGAAGGATCGCCAAACGCTTTGACGTAGGCGGTCACCTGCTGAAGCTCCTGCGTCATCGTCGTGATCTGCCTGATCTGGTTGTTGACCATCTCGACGTACTTCGCGAGATCGACAATGTGATTCACTTGGTTGTGCGCGATAGCGGTCGGGTCGATGACGACGACTTGCGCATTCGCTAGAGAAGCAGCGACTAATAGGGTGGTGATTGAGGTTATGAATTTCATAGGCGTGAATGTGTTATTCCTGAATCCGAATGGTGGCGGTGGTTGGTGCGAGAATGACGCCATTCTGCTCGCGTTCCGACAGTGGCACTTCGAGTAAGCGGACGTTCGCTGCATCGTTGGATTGCGGTCCGAGACGCTGCTTGTCGATGAGAGACTGAAACCGCTGCTTTGAAGAATCGCTTCGTCCTTTTTCATAACCCTCTGTATAGGACTTCTTCGCGGACGCGTTGCTCGCGCCTTGGAGCGTTTCGCTGACAAGCACGCCAGCTCCGGCACCGGCCGCCGTGATTAGCGGATTACCTTTGCTGATTGCGTGGCCGATGAGGGCACCGCCTACGGCGCCGGCGGTGTCACCAATGACTCGTGTCGGACTAACGCCCGCGCAGCTCGTGAGCATTACTGCAGCGAAAAGTGAAAGAAGAATTGTCGCGTTTTTCATTACGCGACCATTGATATCCGATTAACTAAACGGCGCTGCTCCAGCGCGAGAGCGATGTACAGCAGGCGGGCTAAAGTGTTCTGGACCTTGTCAACGTCGACAGGAACGGTGTTGTACGCCGCATCGATCGGCGGCATATTCTCCAACGAAGTTGAGGAGAAAGAGTAATCGATTAGCGCCGTGCGGGATCAGCGAGAAACACGAACGCTCGCGTCACGCTCACCGCTTAGCGATTCCCTCGCGAGTCGAATTGCGTCGTGAAGCCTGCGCTGTAAGAGCTTTTGCGACGGAAGTTCCGTCAGATATTCTGCCACTCGAATTCCGGTCTTCTCGAGTTCCAGCAGTTCAACGTGTTCCGTCGATTTTTCGGCGCAGAGAATGAGTCCCAGCGGGGATTCTTCGTGCGGCTGTTGCTCATGTTTGGCAAGCCAGCGCAAGTAAAGCTCCATTTGGCCTTTATCGGCGGCTTGGAACTTGCCGAGCTTGAGATCGATCGCGACAAGGCGCCGCAGACCGCGATGATAGAAAAGAAGATCGATATAATAATCCTGATTATCGATCGTGATGCGCTTCTGTCGGGCAACGAAAGCAAAGTGCGTTCCGAGTTCCACAAGAAAACGCTCAAGCTCCCGCAAGATTGCGGTCTCAATGTCTTTCTCGCTGTACGTGTCCTTCAACCCCAGGAAGTCGAGCAGGTATGGATCGCGAAAGATCAAGTCGGGAGTGACGCGATCCTCCTCCCGCAGTTGTTTCAATTCCTGCTTCGCAAGTTGGACTGGCTTGCGCGAGATCGCTGTGCGCTCATAAAGCATGCCTTGAATTTTGTCGGCTAGCTTCCGAGTGCTCCACCGTTCCACGCGGCACATTTCGGCGTAAAATTCACGTTGGAGTGGCTCTTTCAGGTAGATGATCTGACGGAGATGAGTCCAACTCAATTGTGCACTCAGCGCGTGCACAATCTGTCTGTCGGGAAACACCTCGGCAAATCGCACCATGTTGAACAGGTTCCGTTGGCCGAACCCGCTGCCAAAGTCCGCGGCCAATTGTGCACTCAGTGCGTGCACTATCTGTTCGCCGTAATCAGCGCGTTTCTGCTTAAGGATCTCGATCCGAATCCGCTGACCGACCTGCCAATAAAGCAGAACCAACGCCGAATTCACCGCTTGGGCGATGCGCTGGCGGGAGTCAGCGATCAGAGCGCGCAAATCGTTGAGCAATTGCGCCGGGGCAATCGTCGCGAGTGCTTTGGACGGAGCTTTTTTGGCCCGTGCTATTGCTTTTATTGGCTTCGTCATGCTGCCAAATCTACCGGAACGGATGTTTGGATGCGAGTTCATGGTGTGCACGGATTGACTCGACGGGCCAGGTTCATTTTTCGGATGTGAATTTGGCCGACTAAGCTCCGTGCCCGAGCCTATTGCTCGGATATTGCGCTTTCGATTGCGGACACCACGTCGTCCGTTCCGCGCAGTTGCCGCGCGCGCTCATCAAACTGTGCGCCGCTGCTACCGCTGATGTAGAGCATTTCCGGTGAAGCGACATTGTGCGCGGTTCCGCAGATCGGATTTTGCGCATCGCTGTGCAGGTAGGTGAAGGCGGCAAACTTCTCGCCACTCTGCTGGTCGGGCAGCGGGTACGAGAGAATCGCGTGCTTCGTCAGTTCTGTGAGGCCGATGTCGTGCCCCATGTCTTCGAGATCGGCGCGATCATTTTGACGCATGAGGAAAAATTGACGCGAGTTTCCGAATACCGCGGAGCGAATGCGGCTTTCTTTGAAGCGGCCGTACTGCTGAACAATGGAAATATTCCAGCAATTGAACTTACGCATCTGCGCGTAGCTCTCCTTTACGATTTGTTCGCCGCCCGGAATATCCAAGAGCCGCGCGACTTCTTCGTACACGTTCCGCTTTCGCAGGCGGCGCGGCATCGTGATGATGTGCTGACGCGTGTAGTTGGTAATTAGGAATCCAGCAACGGCACGTAGCAGCTTCGCCGCTTCGGGAATGTAACCGAGTTCGAAATGCGCGATCTTGCCGGTTAGAGAAATGTTACTGGCGCCATCGAGCAGACAACCGTAGTTGCCATCGGCGCACCACGGCAT
>JBAQJG010000558.1:0-5733 GCA_049300145.1 Chthoniobacterales bacterium
GACCATGGCATGCTGGATCAGCATCGCTGGTTGCAACGGTTCGGCGGGATAACGTTGCGCAGCCTTGTTCATCACCTGGGTCCAGACTGGCAGGGCGAGGGCGGCGCCGTAGCCGTGCGGTATGATCGTGACCGGTTGATCGAAGCCGACCCACACGCCGCAAGTGAGTGTGCTGGTGTAACCCATGAACCACGCGTCCTTGTAATCGTTGGTCGTACCAGTTTTGCCAGCGGCCGGCAGTTTGAAGCCTAACGAGCGCGCGCTGGCAGCAGTTCCGCGGGTGAGCACTTCCTCCATTAACTGCGAGGTCATCCAGGCCGCACTTGGATCGAGCGCCGGGGCCGAGATATGGGCCGCGCGATAAATCGGACGGCGCTCCGGATCGTCGATGCGCTCGATTATGTAAGCCTGCTTGCGCACGCCGGCGTTCGGAAAAGCGGAATAGGCGGCGGTGAGATCCTTCAGATTCGTTTCGAATGAACCGATGTAAATGGCGGGGCCGCGCGGAATATTTTCGCCGAGGTTGAGTGTGGTCGCGACTCTCTGCACGCCATCGAGTCCGGCGAATTGACCGACGCGCACACTCATGGTGTTGCGTGAATGGATTAGGCCGTAGGAGCAAGGCTGGATGCCGACGTAAGTTCCGTCGGAATTTCCCGGCGACCAATTTCCCGCGCCATCGATTTCGCCTGGTTGAATCGGGCCGTCGCTAATGGCCGCGCCGGGCAGAAGCCCGTGGGTGAAGGCAAGCGTGTAAACGAAAGGCTTGAAGGCAGAACCGACCTGGCGATTTGCGGGTGACAGGGCGCGATTGAATTTACTTTGCGAATAATCGCGGCCGCCCACGAGCGCGCGGATGCCGCCGCTGGCGTTATCGATCGCCACGACCGCGCCTTCGAGGTAGGGCATGGAGGAATCTTCGCCATTCTCAGGCGGCTGGTAGGTCGCTTTGATCGGATGATGGAAATTTCGTTGACGCTCGATCTTCGTGAGCTGGGTCTCGAGCGCCTGCTGGGCGGCGTTCTGCACGACCGGGTCGATCGTGGTGTAAATAAAGAGGCCGCCGTTATCGATCTGGTCCTGGGTGATGAGCAGGTTTAGATCGCGCTGCACCGCGTCCATCGCATAATTTTCCTGGATGAGCGGCAGGCGCTTGGGATGCGAAGTAACTCTCGCGACTTTCGCTTGGTCGGCTTGCGCCGCGGAAATCCTTTTCAATTCGACCATGCGATCCAGGACGGCGTTGCGTTGAATCGCGGCGCCCTCCGGATTTTTCAGCGGCGAAAATCGGTTAGGACTGCGAATCAAGCCTGCGAGCAATGCGGCTTCTGGCAGATTCAACTGCGACGCGCTTTTGCCGAAATAAGCTTGCGAGGCTGTTTCAACCCCGTAACAGCCGGAGCCGAAATAGATCCGGTTAACGTAGAGCTCGAGAATCTGCTGCTTGGTGAAATCGCGCTCGATGCGCAGAGCGACCATTGCTTCCAACAATTTGCGGCTGATGTTGCGGCCTCCGAGCGGGAGACTGTTGCGGGCGAGCTGCTGGGTGATGCTGCTGGCGCCTTCCTTGGCCGAACGGCTCAGGATATCGCGAACAAGCGCACGCAGAATTCCGCGCGAGTCAATTCCACCGTGTTGATAAAAGCGCGTGTCTTCCCGGGCGAGCACGGCATTGATAAAAAGGGGAGAAACTTGATCCAGCGAAACCTTCAGCCGGTTCGCGCCGGCGAGACGGCTGTAAATTTTTCCATCGACATCCAAGACGGTGTTGCGCTCGGGCATTTCGCCGACCTTCTTCATATCGAAGGTTCCGGCCCACGTCCCGTAGAAAAAGAAAACTCCCAGGCCGCTGGCCACGATCAGGCCGAGAAACGTGAGCTTCCACCCGAAACGGAAAAGCTTGCCGTGTTTCTTCCTTCCAGATCGAGCGCGAGCGAATAGCTTCATCGTTAAAACGTTAAACCGTTAAATCGGCCAAACGCTGTAACGATTCAAACGATTTAACGATTTAACGATTCAACGATTCAACGCCTTAACGCTTCAGAAGTTGAGCTTCACTTCGCTCTCGTGCTCTTCGGTCGCGCACGGCGCATTTGTCGGAACGTCCGTCGCCGCTTCGCTCGGCTGCACAATCTTATTGTCGATCAGATATTGCTCCACTTCCTCGCCACTCACGTCCGCCAGCATTTTTCCGTTGATCTCGACGCAGGGGGAAAGCGGCTGCCCGCTCTTCGTTTCCATCTCCCAACGAAATGCTGGGTTTTGGATAATGTCCTTTTCCGTGTAAGCAAGACCGTATTTAGCCAACACGGCGCGCACGCCGGCGCTCCATCCACAATAGGTTTTCAGATAAGCGGTAACTTGAGGCGTATTCATTGCCGGAAAGGTAGCACGAAAATCGGAGAATCGCACGAGAGGGCGCGATTAGATTTTTTGGAGCAAGGCGAGTTCGGCAAAAGCTGTTCAACCCGGACGTTTGAAATGGGTCGCGAACCTGCGGAACCTCGACACCACTGCGTTTTTGCGCCAGCCGTGTTGATCGCTTGATGCAGCTGCAGTCCGGCCATCCGCGATCTTTGCCAGCATTTCATCCGTCGGGAGCACCCAATCCATCGGAATGGAATGACAACCCTGGCTCGGACAGATCACGCGCAACGGCCCGGTTCCGCGCGTGCCGCCTATGATGTGAATTTCCCATCCCGTGATAATGGTACTGCAAACGAGGCAATAACGTTTCTCGTCCAGCGACCTCCACTGACGGAATCGATCGAGCCGCTGCAACGTCTCCAGCTTGTCCTGCTCGGAGAGCTTGAGCGGAGGCAGCAGCGCCATTGCCAAGCCGTATCAGGTCGAGAAGTTACAACGCAACACATTTATTATTTCTCATCTTGACTCAAAGATAATCTCCGTTGGGAGCGCTCCGTTCCTAGTCATGCGACCGCTGTAGCCCTTGTTCTCTGGGCAACGCGTTTAACTAACAAGGGCACACATCCGACCGGGCTGGGCTTTGCGTTTAAAAGGTGAATGAGAACAACCGATGGCAGACCATCCAACGGAGGCCAGGCTGTGGATCGAACGCTGGCCGCGATCGAAGAAATGGAACGTTATTGCGCCGAGCATCCGCGGAGTCCGGCCGCACTGCGCCGTCCTCGATTGTCGGTTCGCGGGCACACCTTCATCGCTTTGCTGGGCGCAACAATCGAAGACGGCATAGCTGGCTTTGGCGACAATGTGGGAGCCGCGTTGCGGGCATTCGATGCGCAATACCAACGCATGCTCAGTCCGTCTGCTGATCGTCCCTGATGCCGCCGATAGCTGGAATTGCCTTGTAAACTAGAAATCAGCCGGGGTTCCGGCCCCTAGTCACTTCTTCGGTTTAAGCAGCGGAAAAAGAATCACATCGCGAATGGATTCTGCGCCGGTCAGCAACATGACCAATCGATCGATGCCGAGGCCGAAGCCACCGGCCGGCGGCATGCCGTGCTCGAGCGCGAGCAAAAATTCCTCGTCGATCTTTTGTGTTTCTTCGCCCGCTTGTTCTTGCAGGCGCTGACGCTGCGCGAGTGGGTCGTTCAACTCGGTGTAACCGGGTGCGATCTCCGCCCCATTGATGATCAACTCGAAAACATCGACAAGTGAGCCGTCCTCGCGATTTTGTTTCGCCAGCGGCACGAGTTCTTTGGGACAATGCGTGACGAAGAGCGGATCGATCGTCTCTTCTTCGATTAACTTCTCGAAGACATGCTGTGTCACTTCGAAATCAGCGAGCTGCGGTGAAATCTCGACTTCAAGCTTACCCGTGGCGCGCTCCCGTCGCTGTGCACTCGTCAGCTCGAACCAATCTTTCCCCGCAACTTCGCGCACCAAATCGTGATAGCGCGCCCGTCGCCACGGCCGTTTCAATTTGATCGTGCGCGTGATTTTTCCAACGGCATCTCGATGCTCGATTTGGAGCGAACCGCAGATGACTTGGGCAAGGTGACAAATCAATTCCTCGACCAGATTGGCCATTTTCTCGAAATCGGCATATGCCCAATAGGCCTCGAGCATGGTGAATTCGGGGTTGTGCTTTCGCGAGACGCCTTCATTGCGGAAGTTCCGGTTGATCTCGAAAACTTTGTTGAACCCGCCGATAAGCAAGCGCTTCAAGTAAAGTTCAGGCGCGATACGCAGATAAAGATCAAGACCGAGCGCTTTGTGGCGGGTAATAAATGGTTCGGCCGCGGCGCCACCGGCAATCGTTTGCAGAATCGGCGTCTCCACTTCCAGAAAACCGCGCTCTTCGAAAAAGCGCCGGGTCTCGCGAACAATTGCGATGCGTTTTTCAAAGGTTTCCCGCGAACGTTCGTTCGTGAGCAGATCGAGATAACGCTGCCGGTAGCGCGTCTCGATGTCTTGCAAGCCGTGCCATTTTTCCGGAAGCGGCCGCAGAGCTTTCGCCAGCACTTGGAATTTCTTAACTTTCAGTGTCGGCTCACCGGTCTTGGTGAGGAAACACGTTCCTTCGACGCCGATGAAATCGCCGAGGTCGAGCAGCCGAAAGAGATCGAGCCGTTCGGCGCCAACTTCCTTCGGGTGAATGTAAATTTGAATGCGCCCGGTCGCATCGCGAAGATCGAGAAAGTGGCTCTTGCCCATGTCGCGATGCGCGGTGATCCGGCCGGCGGCACGAAATGTGTCGCCCTCTTTGAATTTCGCCCGAATCTCCGCGATGTCGCCGCTGGTCTCGAAAGCTGTGCCAAACGGTTCGACACCCCGCGCGCGAAGCTTATCCAGTTTTTCGCGCCGGAGCGCGACCAGCTCATTCTGTTCCTCCATGTTCGGCGAGCGAATGTAATTCGGCGGGGCGAAATGAACAGCCTGAATGCTGTAGCCTCTTGCCGCGGCGAGCGCAACGCGCGCGAGAGAGAGAATCTCACACGCCTTGCGTCGCCCGGCCTCCTGCGCACCAAAGCGCGGCGGCGCGAGGGCGACGGCGACAGCGCCAATATTGGTTTGCAAAGAAAAGATCGACAATGAGATACTCTGTCGGGCGGGCTGCGCCGAATTTTCGCCGCCGCCTTCCCATTCCAATGGCTGTCGATTTACCAGAAACAACTTCAAAAATGGGCGGACCGCTCGTTCGGCAGTTCTCGGTTTTTCTGCCGAACAAAGTCGGCGCGATGCTCGAAATTGTGAAGTTGCTGAATGCGCATGAGACGCACGTCGTGGCGCTGAGCGTGTCTGAATCGAGTGACTCGGCCATCGCGCGAATCGTGGTGAGCGATCCGGAGCGCGTCGAGCGATTGTTTCGCGAACACGATGTCCCGTTTGGCGTTTGCGAGGTGGTTGTGGTGGAGATGCGCGAAGTGGCTACCCAACTCGCGAAACTTCTCGCCGCGTTGCTGATGGCGGAGGTGAATGTGCACTTTACTTACCCGCTGCTGACGCGGCCGCGTGGGCTCGCCGCGCTCGCACTGCATGTGGACGATACTGAGTGCGCTTCCTCGGTCCTGATGGGGGAAGGGTTCCAGATTCTGAGCCAAAGCGACATCTCCCGGTAACGGATGTCGATCCCTCCGGCCACTGCCAGATGCGGTTGACTCCGAAAGCTTTCTCGAGTTGACAGTTTTGCGAAAGCGCCTTTACAGAAGTAGCGTTGGCATCGATGCGAATCCTTACGCTGTCGTCTTCACCGATACCCGAGAAAAGTTTCACGATCGGCCTTGGCGTGGTCGCGATTTTTGCGGCCGC
>JBAQJG010000559.1:0-4503 GCA_049300145.1 Chthoniobacterales bacterium
TCGTAGTACTGCGCGCACCGCCGAGCGGAGGAACTTTCGCCACAGCCGCAGATGCGGTGAAAGCGGGCGCGATCACCTGGAACTACGGCAACTTCATCACGTTGATAATTAATTTTGTGATCGTCGCCTTCGCGGTGTTTCTACTCGTGCGCGGAATCAACAAGATGAAGCAGCCGACGCAGAAGGCGCCCGTTTCAAAAGATTGTCCGGCCTGCGCGATGACGATTCCCCTCAAGGCGACGCGTTGTCCGCATTGCACGACGGATTTGTCCCGGCCGTCAGCCACGCAGCCATGAAGGTGGATCGAACACTCGTCGCCGCGGCGACCTCGACGTTAGATTAATGTCGGCGAAGCCGAGACTTATTTAGCATCGCCCGACGGAGCGGACGATCCACCTTTGGGGTTGGGCCATCGCAGCCCGGGCAAATTATTGTCTTGCCACCCCACCCGCAGCAATGCTATGACGGTATTGCAAATGCCGGAGCGCCTTAACCTTATAACCGCAGGAACTGTCGCTTGCCTCGTCGTTGGGTGCGCGACGCAGTCGAAACCGACCGTCGCCGCGGGGCATCACGTGCGGCAAGTTCGCACGACCGCTTATACGCATACCGAAAGAGGTGGTAGTCATAATGCGATCGGGACCTATTTGTCCGGTCGCCAGGTGATGAGCGCCGCGTCCGATTGGTCGCGCTTTCCACTCGGGACGCGGTTCCGAGTTGTCGATACAAAAGAAGAATACATAATCGACGATTACGGAACGGCCCTGGTTGGGACGGAAACGATCGATCTCTACAAGCCAAGCCGCCTGGAAATGCAACGGTGGGGCATGCGCCATGTCGATATCGATATCTTGCAGTGGGGCTCGGAGGAGGAGAGTTTGAAGGTACTAGGGCCGCGCGCGAAAAATCGCACCGTGCGGCAGATGATTGCCGAACTTCAGAAGAAAGCTCCCGTCCAATCTGCAATAGGCGCCGAAGCTTCCAAGTCGGGGCAGGCGTCGGCTCGCAAAGCTGCACCCCGCACTTCGGATTGATTAACGCAGCGATCTGCCGACTTTCCGGGAATGAAGATTCTCGTCGTGGGCGGCGCGGGCTATATCGGAAGCGTTTGCGCAGAATTGCTTCTCGATGAAGCCCACGAGGTGGCGGTCTTCGATAATCTCGCAGAAGGCCATCGCCGCGCCGTCGATGACCGTGCCACCTTCATTGAAGGCGACCTTTCGGATAGGAAAAAAATCGAGGCCGCGCTTTCCAGCACGCGCCCGGAGGCGGTGATGCATTTTGCTGCGAATGCGCTCGTCGGTGAATCGATGCGCGATCCGTCCAAGTATTTCCGCAATAACGTCGCCAGCGGCTTGAATTTGCTCGATGCCATGGTCGCCACGGGGGTCCAACGCCTCGTTTTTTCATCGACCTGCGCAATCTTTGGGCTTCCGGAGCGCGTGCCAATCGACGAGACTTCACCGCCGCGCCCGATCAACCCTTACGGTGAATCAAAGCTCGCCTTCGAAAAAATTCTGGGCTGGTACGATCAAATCCACGGTTTGAGATTCGTCTCGTTGCGCTATTTCAACGCCGCCGGCGCCTCAGCAAATTTCGGCGAGGACCATCGGGTCGAAACGCATTTGATCCCAAATGTGCTCAAAGTCGCGCTCGGCCAAAAGCCGCACGTGGAGGTTTTCGGCACCGACTACGAAACGCCTGATGGCACCTGCATTCGCGATTACATCCACATTCTTGATCTCGCCCAGGCGCATATTCTCGCGCTCAACTCTCCAAAGAGTGAATTCTATAACCTCGGAACGGGTGGCGGCTCCAGTGTGCGTGAGGTGATTGATGCCGCTCGAAAAGTCACCGGAGCAAAGATTGAGATGGTGGACAGGCCGCGTCGTCCCGGTGATCCGCCACGCTTGATTGCGGCCTCCGAAAAGATTAAACGCGAGCTTGCCTGGCAACCGCGGTTCCAATCACTGGAAGCGATCCTGGAAAGCGCGTGGAAATGGCACCGGAAATTTCCGCGCGGCTACGGCGATTAGCCCTTCAAAAAAAGCGCCCGCGGAATTGCATTTCCGCGAGCGCTTTGAATTTCTACTGACGAATCGAACAGCCAGTTACGGCCTCGTTGTAGTCGTCGTTGTCGTATCTTTCCTTTCGTAATAGGAGACGGGCTTCGTCAATGTCATCTTTGTGATGACCATGCGGTCGCCCTCTTTAGCGTAGGTGTAGGTCACCGGCATATCGGGACGAAGAGCGGACCACTCCACCGTTCTGCCTTCCGGATCAACCACCGTCGTGCTCTTGCTGTAGTAATACTTCACCGGTTCGGGGCTCATTTCCGTGCGGAACATGATGTAGTCCGATCCCGGAGTGTAAGTCGTAATTGTGCCCGAGCCATTCAAAGTGCTCGTGCTGGTCGTGCTCACGCCGGTCGACCCTGCGGTCGTTGTCGTCGTGCTGGTGTCCTGCGCGAAAGCCGTGCTCAGCGCCACTGCGCAAGCCGCTGCGCCAGCCAATATTTTCACTAATCTGGTTTGTTTCATATTTTTCCTCTGCTTTGGTTAAACGGATGCTTTCCGTCGTGCATGTATCCGACTGCTCTGAGCCGGCGTTTATTCAACCTCATATTGAGTTCGTAAATTCTTTCCTCCTCGGTTGCATAAAAATCAACGATAGAAGGTTGCTCCGAGACGTAGTCTAATTTTTTTCATGCAACTATTACCTGGATTTCGCGATTTTTTGCCGGACGATTGTGCGGCGCGGAATTACATTTTTGCGCGCTGGCGCGATCTTGCCCGCCGCTACGGCTTCGTGGAATGGGATGGCCCGCTGCTTGAACCAATCGATCTCTATAAAAAGAAAAGCGGGGATGAAATCGTCGGCCAGCTTTTCAACTTCATCGACAAAGGCGAACGCGAAGTCGCGTTGCGCCCGGAACTGACGCCGACGCTTGCACGGGTCGTCGCCGCGCATGAACGCGAGTTCAAGAAACCGCTGAAGTGGTTTTCCATCGGGCAATTCTTCCGTTACGAAAAACAGCAGCGCGGAAGACTACGCGAACATTTCCAGCTCAATTGCGATATCATCGGTGAAAGCAATTTTTCCGCAGATGTCGAATTGATCGCCCTCTGTATCGACATCCTCCGCGCGTTCGGCTTTACGGCAAAGGATTTCGTGGTCCGAATCAGCGACCGGGAATTTTGGACCGATTTTCTTCAGCAACAGAAACTACCGAGCGAACGATGGGAGGAAGTGTTGCAGACGATCGACAAATCCGAGCGCGAGCCGCGCGATAAGACGGCTGAGAAGCTCGGCCAGCTTGCCGATCCAGTTTTGTCGATCTTGGAAGAAGGTGGTCGCAGCGGAAAACTCGATCAGCTCGTTGATGATCTTGGCGCTCGCGGTCTGGCTGAATATGTCGATGTCGATGTTCGGGTTGTGCGGGGTCTCGCTTATTATACTGGCACCGTCTTTGAAGTTTTCGATCGGGCTGGAAAACTCCGCGCGATTGCCGGCGGCGGACGCTATAATCGATTAATCGAACAGCTAAGCGACGGCGCTGTCGCGACGCCCGCGCTTGGTTTTGCCATGGGCGACGTGGTTTTGGGCGAATTAATTCGCGATCGCTCTGCAGCGCGCGAGAAAATGGAAGCGGCCGTGCAAAGCGAACGTAAAATCGACATCTACGTTGTGATCGCGAAGGAGGCACGCCGCGCCGATGCGCTCGCGCACGTTCAGGGGCTTCGCGAGAATGGTTACCGTGTCGATTACCCACTCACTCCCACAAAAGTCGCCAAACAATTTCAAACCGCAGAAGATTTGGGCGCGACTCTCGCCCTTCTCTACGGCGACGAGTGGCCGAACGTTAAAATGAAGACCTTGGCCACGCGCGAAGAGAAATTGATCGAACAGATGTCACTGCTGGAGAGCATCGGAAAACTCATTTCCGCTCCCGCTTAATTATGTTCCGCACCCACGATTGCAATTCGCTTCGTAAGATCGACATCGGCAAAGAGGTCACGCTCGCCGGCTGGGTGCACGTTTCGCGCGATCACGGCGGCGTGATCTTTATCGATCTGCGCGATCGCGAAGGATTGACGCAGGTCGTGTTTCGTCCGGAAGAGAACGCGGAAGTCGCGAAACAAGCACACAGTTTGCGCAGTGAAGACGTGATCGAGGTTTCCGGCCGGGTGGCCGCGCGTGTGCCCGGCACAGAGAATCCAAAACTCGCGACCGGCGACGTCGAGGTTGTTCCGAGTCGCCTGCAAATTCTCAATCGAGCAGACGATCTTCCATTTCAACTCGACGCCGAGATTCACAACGAAGATTTGCGATTAACCTATCGCTATTATGATCTGCGCCGCCCGCGGCTCGCTCGGAATTTGCAACTGCGGCATCGGGTGGCGAAAGCAACACGTGATTATCTTGATTCACAGGGTTTCATCGAGATTGAGACGCCGATTCTTTCCAAGAGTACCCCGGAAGGCGCGCGCGATTTTTTGGTGC
>JBAQJG010000560.1:0-1844 GCA_049300145.1 Chthoniobacterales bacterium
GGACTCGACCTTTTTCCAGATCCGGGCCCTCGTTATTCAGGCTGACGATAAAGTCATCGGCGTAGATAATTCGGTGTTTCGGTTCAACAACGCGGATGGTTCTCTCGATACCACGTTTAGGCAGCCCGACCTGCTAATTGACCGCTCAGCAAACGGAGCGAACGGTCTTTTGCTTGCTGAGGCTTTTACGATCAATCTGCGGAGCGACGGACGCATTCTTATCGGCGGCGACTTTAGCGATATCGATGATGCGCCGCCGTTGCCCGCAAACGGGGAACGGTGGGGCGTAGCCGAGTTCAACTCGGATGGCACGCTTGATAGCTTTACGACTTCTCACCGGCAAGCCTACAACGCCTATCCCACTTCCTTTCTCCGCCTGGCTAACGGCTTAACACTCATCGGGTTTAATCAAACTGGCTCGTTGAGTGGGCATTCAGTGATCCGTCACAACTACGGGCGGCTCTTGCCGAATGGCTCACTCGACATTAGTTTCGATCCGCTCGCATCGCTTCCGAATGGTCCCGTGACGGCGCTGGGCTTCGCGGTTCTTCCCAATGGAAACATTTTTGGTTGGGGCACCCGGGACGCAACGGGTAACTTCACATACGGCGTTGTCTTGCCGGACGGAACGGTGGCGGATCCGAATTACACTGATGATCCCAATGTCGGGTTTGACAAAGCTTATCCGCTGACCAACGGCCAAGTGCTTGTCCTTATCTCATCCGGTGCACAGGCCGTACTTGATAATACCGAGTTGCGGCGGATCAATTCTAACGGATCGCTCGACACGTCATTCGTTCTCGATCCAAGCGTTCTGGCGAACACAGTACAACGCGATATGAGCGGTAATCTTCAAACGATCGCATCTGGATTCGCGGTCTTAGCTGTGCGCAGCGATGGCAGGATTTTATTCGCTTACCTGGCGGCGGACCGCACGTGTCGTCTGGTGCGGCTAAATCCAAATGGTTCGCTGGATTCGACATTTCAAGCCGCGTCGGTTCCTGTAAGCACAACCAGCTCGTTCCCTTTGGTCGCCGATCCGCAAGGTGGCCATGGTAACCCAGAGGAGCTTTTCCCCGACGGCGTGCCTGGTTTTAGCGGCGCGCAATTGGTTACAGGAAACCAGCTCATCGTTGTTGGTCAATTTGCTAGTTACGCCGGCGTGCCGGCGCATGGCATCGTTCGATTGAATGCAAATGGCACGGTCGATGCGACATTCCACGCCGGCAACGGTGCGCAATGGACGCATACAACTCAGACGGCGACTTTCCATCCAAGCGTGGACAATATTGAGCAAGCAGGTAACGGTAA
This sequence comes from Chthoniobacterales bacterium, assembly GCA_049300145.1. GTDB lineage: Bacteria > Verrucomicrobiota > Verrucomicrobiia > Chthoniobacterales > UBA10450 > AV133. Next base: position 1,312 of record JBAQJG010000560.1, read on the forward strand.
GCTCTTAATTACCGGAACCTTTGAGGCCTTCAACAGCGTTGCCTTGCCCGGAATTGCGCTTCTCAATCCGAATGGATCGGTTGACCCATTATTCACTCCGCCTGCTGTCCGGCAGAAGTTCGATTATCACACGGCTTATCTGGCAAAGCAGCCAGACAATTCGTTTCTATTGAGCGGTCCGTACAGTCTCCCCAATCAAACGCAATCGCCTTCCTTTATCCACATTTTTGGCGCTCCAGTAATCACCAGTCCAGCGACGGCAACGGCGACACAGGGCCAGCTTTTCGTCTATCAAATCACTGCTAGCGGCACTCCCACTAGTTACGCCGCCGCACCCCTGCCGGCAGGCCTGACCTTCGACAGCTTTTCGCAGCAGACCGGCATACTCAGCGGCACCCCAACAAGCCCTGGCACGACACAAATTCATTTGACTGCCTCAAATTCATTTGGCACTGGGATGAAGACCTTGACACTCACGGTCCACCCTTTCCCCTCTTCGGGGCCAGTTATCGCGAGCGGCACTAGTATAACAG
>JBAQJG010000561.1:0-2023 GCA_049300145.1 Chthoniobacterales bacterium
GAGATGAGCAGAAGACAGGCGTAAAACGCGTTTTCGTACTTGTCGATCTCGCCGGTGAACCAAACGGCCGCCAGCGTGACGATCGCGGCGAGCAAGACCATGATCAGGCTCAGGCCATCGAGCCCGACCGCGAAATTGAGCCGCCAGTCTGTGGAGATGGGGAAGGAACTGACATGCTGAAAACCGCCTTGCCATCGTTCAAACAGAGCAAAGACGAGCAACGTCATGACAAACGTGGATCCCGACGCGAGCAGCGCTGTCTTTCGCGCGGGCGCCCCCGCCATGATCAAAATGGCCGCGACGATCGGGCAGAAAACGATGAATAGAACCATTAGTGGAAAACGGCGAAATAGATCAGGGCGACGATTCCCAAGCCGAAGAGGAATGCATAAGCCTGTAGATTTCCCACCTGAATCAGGCGCAGAAGCGCGCCGATACCCCACGTGCCGCCGCTCACACCGCGCACGGCGCCGGCGTCGATGATCCACCGATCGAAGAAGGCCGAGATGGAGGCGAGAAGTTCCTGCGTCCAATCGATCAACCAACGATAAAACTCGTCGATATAAAAAAGCCGCCGCAAAAGATCGACCTCGATCGGCTCGCTCGTCCGATTTCGATAAAGCGCGATGGCTAATCCCGCCCCGAGGATCATCGCCGTGATCGCCAGCACGGGGACGATGAAAAGGAGTTCCTTCTCATGAGGAATGGCGAGGAAATGTCGCGCAAAAAATCCATAGCCGCCGAGCCATGCTAGGAGCGCCAGCACGATGAGGGGTCCGGTCATAACAAACGGCGCTTCATCGCTCGCGCGAGCGGCGTCGCTGCGCGGCTTCGCGAAAAAGACGACCACCACCAATCGCAGGATGTAGAACGCGGTCAGAAATGCCGTGAAGAGGGCGACCACGAAGATCGGCCTGTTGCGATCGTAAGCGAGCGCAAGAATTGCATCCTTGCTAAAGAACCCGCTGAATAATGGGAAACCAATCAACGCGAGTGCGCCGACCACGAAAGCGAGAAACGTAATCGGGAGATGTCGGGCGAGGCCGCCCATTTTCCAAATGTTTTGTTCGTGATGAAGCATGATGATGATTGAGCCGGCGCCGAGGAAGAGGAGCGCCTTGAAAAACGCATGGGTGAAGAGGTGGAACATGGCCGCTTCGTTTGAAGCCAGGCCAACCGCGATCATCATGTAGCCAAGTTGCGAAATCGTGGAGTAAGCGAGGATGCGCTTGATGTCGTTTTGCTGGGTTGCGATCAGACCGGCGAGCAGGGCACTGATTGTGCCGATCCACGCAATCACCAAGAGCGCGCTCGGCGAAGCCTGAATGATAAATCCGACGCGAACTAGCATATAAACGCCGGCTGCAACCATGGTGGCGGCATGAATCAACGCCGAAATCGGCGTTGGACCCTCCATTGCATCCGGCAGCCAGACGTGCAGCGGGAATTGCGCTGATTTTCCAACTGCGCCGCAGAAGATCAAAAGCGCAGCGATTGTTAGAAAGCCCGGATGACTTGTTAAGGTCGATAATCGGGGAGCAATCTCGGCAAAGATTACAGAGCCGGTTGACATCCAAACCATCAGGATGCCAAGCATAAATCCGAAATCGCCGATGCGGTTGGTCAGAAATGCTTTGTTCGCGGCGTCGGCGGCAGCCTCGCGCTCGAACCAGTGACCGATCAGCACATACGAGGTAAATGCGACCAGCTCCCAGAAAATGAAGAGCATAACAAAGTTGCTCGCGAGGACGATCCCGAGCATGGCGAACATGAAAAGCGAGAGGGCTGCGAAATAACGGGACTTGCCTTCATCGTCGCGCATGTAGCCTAACGAGTAGATGTGGATTAACGCGCCGATTCCGGATACGAGCACGAGCATCATCCGGCTCAAATCGTCTAAGACAAAACCGAACGGCACCGTGAACACCGTGCCAAAATCAATCCATTTCAACTCCGGGGCTGAGAGACCTTTTTGTCCGAAGATCAAACAACTGCAAAGGAAGCTTCCCAGAACGGCCGCAAC
>JBAQJG010000562.1:0-8415 GCA_049300145.1 Chthoniobacterales bacterium
CGCAATTCCGGCGCGAGCTGTTTGGAATCATTTAATTGCCGGTGTCGGAACTTCTCCGGAAGAATCACCGCCGCCGCCACAACCGGGCCAGCTAGGGCGCCGCGTCCGGCCTCGTCAATCCCGGCGATGTGAGCGATGCCGAGACTGCGCAATCGACGTTCATGCCGGAACCCGCAACGACGATACATTCGTGATTTAGTAGAATTAGCGATTTAGAAAACTGCTTCAATCGCTAATTCGCTCAGTCGCTAAATCAAGCTTCTTATTCTCTCACTGCCGTCGCTTCCTTGCCTTTGCGTGTGCGGAGATAATTCAGCTTGGCCCGCCGCGCACGGCCTTCTTTTTCCACTTCGATTTTTGCGATGCGCGGTGAGTGAAGCGGGAAAACGCGTTCGACCCCTTCGCCATAGGAAATGCGCCTCACGGTGAATGTTTCGTTAAGGCCGCGTCCTTTGCGGCCAATCACGATGCCGGCGAAAATCTGGATCCGCTCCTTATCACCTTCCACCACCCGCGTATGGACACGGACGCTATCGCCCACGGCAAACCGCGTCCGATCGCTCTTTAGCTGCTCTTTTTCGATAGCGTCAATGATGCGGTTCATAATTACCTTTCCGCCTGCCCTGCCGTAGCCTCGGCGAAGGCGGGCCCGGCTGCCGGGCAAGCATTTTCAGGCGAACGCGCTGAAAATGCAAACCGAAACCTGTCGCCACGCGTTTGGGGCGCGTCGGGACGAGAAGATGTTCAAAGTCAGACGGCCCACAGGGACACGGTTACAAGCATGGCTGTACATCGGGCTTTCGCGTCGTGACCAAGTTGTGCTCCAAGTTCGTTCCCGTTATAATCGACGATACCGCGCCCGTAGCTCAACTGGATAGAGCGACGGCCTCCGGAGCCGTAGGTTGCGCGTTCGAGCCGCGCCGGGCGCAAGAACAATCGGCCCTCTGGAAATCGTTTTACGAGGGAGTCGATTCCGCATCGACGCGCATCAAAACGCGCAGATTACCCGTCTATTTGCCAAGTGCTGCCAAGTAACGGCAGCCACGACTATTGATCACCCTCGCTCGCGTGAGACGCCATCGAGTTCGGCGACAATGATCAGACGAAAGATCGAATCGCAGATAACGAAATAGACGTGTATGGAGCAAACGTGATTGAATCTGCTGGAACGTTGACATTAGACAGCTTGCGAGACCGGCAAAGCGTGACAGCCGATACTCGTTCTGCGTCGCCGCCGTGGAGTGGATTGATGTCGTCCCAAACCGACCCGAGTTGAACTCCTTTGCCTTCGTCAAGATAGCGCTTGTATTGCGGAACAGTCCCCGGCTTTGTCTGCACAATCCGTTCTTCGCGATAAAGCTTGTCCATGTTCTCTTTGCTGTATCGCCAGTACCGTTTCACGCCCAAGAATTCGTAGTGTGGATTTTCCTTTTGATGGCGCGCCACCACCGGGGGCCGTGAGATCGCCGAGACGGTATCTTCGCCCTGTACCCGGCTCCGTGTACCGATAGAAATCTTCGATGTAGTCTTCGGAGTACGGCTGATACACATGATTGAATGTGTAGTCGCCACCGCTTGCATAAAGAAGGATTACATCGTGAAGACGACCTAAGTGTTTCGATCCTTGCTTCGCGTCGCTATGAGAAGATTGTCGCTTCCAAATAACTTCGTTGACGAACTGATTCTCGCCAAAAATCTGTTCAAGCATCACTTTAACGTAATGGCTTGCGTGCCAGTCGCAGTGATAATAGAAGCTCCCGCTTTTCTTCAGAACGCGACGAAACTCGACGCCACGCGGGCGCATGTATTCGATGTAAGCCTTCGTCGATTCGTGGCGATCCTCGAAACCGCGCTTTTCTTTCGTCTCGCCCCAAAAGACTTCGTAGTTGCGGTTCGAATTGAACGGCGGGTCTATGTAAATGAGATCAACGCAGCCAGCAGGAAACTTTCGCAGTTGGTTGAAATTATCGCCACAATAGATGACGCGTGTGTCAATGACCGCGGAAGGCTTCGTCGCCATTTATCGCACTGTGTCGAAGGTTAGGTGCAGGTCGTGCGTGCAATGGGCGTGCAGTCGCGTCGGGATCCGAAAACTTCGTTACGCCAGCGCGTCGATCCGGCCGAGCAAATCTTTCTTGCTCGTCATCCCGGTGACTTGATCGCGCAGTTGCCCGTTCTTGAAGAAAAGCAGGGCCGGGATGGCGCGGATGTTATACTTAACGGAAAGGCTTTGGTTTTCGTCCACGTTGACTTTTGCGATCTTGATCGTGCCCGCTTTTTCCCGCGCAATCTCATCAAGGAGCGGCGCGATCATTTTGCAGGGGCCGCACCATTCCGCCCAAAAATCGACAATTACAGGCTTGTCGCTTTGCGTAATTTCGCGGTCAAAGTTGGATTCGTCGAGATTGATGGTCGCGGAGTTCTCCATTCGATTTAGGAAAAGTAAGTCCAAATCTGAATAATCAAAATCACGGTGGAAACGCCAAGCAGCGTCCAGCAGAGCGGCTTCGGACTTGCGTAGATCATCGCGCTCGTATCCTTCATTGCCACGGTCAGCGCAGGGGTTTGGAGAGTAATCTCTGGCATGGCAACGAGCGGCTGAGCTTTTTTCATTTGAACCGCTGGTAATGCCGTGACGCGGGGATTAGGCAAGACCGCGATCCGCGCGGTCTCTTTCTTCGGCCCGGGTAAGTTGGCGGCCGAGGAACTCGCCATTGGATTAGACGCAGTGGGCGGTTTTAGCGAGAAAGCGGGAGAGGGAGGGGACGGTGGGGAAAATCGCGGAGGGTTGCCTACCGTGGCGCAGTCAGGGGACCCGGCTGGCGGTGCTGGAACTGTCGCTGGCGGATGAGTCGGCAAATTAATTCCGGCAATGTCGCGCGATTCATTGCCCGCACCGGGCGGCTTCGCCGGAGGTAGTGGCGCGGCGATGCGGACCGTCTCTTTCTTGGTTTCGTTTGAGTCAGGCATGAGGCGTTGCAAGTCAGTTTCAAAAATCGCTGAAGACCGTCCACCTGTCACTCGCAAAGTTGAATGCCGAGTGGAAAATTTTTGCTGCTTGACCCGTAGCCTCGTGCTCTGCGCCGCAGCCGGTAGCGCTTTGACGCGCAAAAGCTGCGCGACGCGTGCGTGCCAGGCATTCACACCCGCGGCAGCGAGCGGCGACAGCAGCCTTATGCCAGTAGATCGTACCCGCGGCTTCCAGCGATTCTTCGGCAAGTGAATTCGCCCACCGGCGCCGCCTTCGAGAGAACAACGCGCCCATCGACATCCGGCGCATCGGCCTCGGTGCGCGCGGCGTGGGGCTGATCGACCAGTAACTTCAATTCGGATCCAACTTTTCCCCGGGCGAGCTCGTGCGCAATCTTTCGCTGGATCGACATCGCTATTCGGTGGCGCGCGTTCTTGATCTTGGCCGGAATTTGGTCCGGCATTTTTGCCGCGCGCGACCCGTCTTCCTGCGAATATTTGAAGATGCCGAGCCGTTCAAATCGAGTGCGCTGGATAAACTCGAGGAGAGCCTCGAACTTCGCATCGGTCTCGCCTGGGAATCCAACGATGAAAGTCGTGCGCAAGGCGAGGCCGGGAATGCCGGCGCGCAGTTTGTTGATCAAATTCTCAATATGATCCCGTGAAGTTTCCCGCCGCATCCGGTGCAGCATCGACTCATCAATGTGTTGCAAAGGAATATCGATGTAACGCGCGACCTTGTCGCATTCGGCGATTGTCGCGATCAATTCATCGCTCCAATGCGCCGCATGCGTATAAAGCAGGCGCACCCAGAACTCGCCTTCGATTTCCTGGATGGCGCGCAGCAGTGCGGCCAGCGTCGGGCCGCGTGATGAATCGACCGGTTGCCGCGGTCCCGCTTTCTCCGGCCACAAGTCCATCCCGTAATAGGTTGTGTCCTGACTGATCAAATTAATCTCGCGGACGCCTTCGCCGACGAGTCCCCGGACTTCTGCGAGCACGGAGTCGGGAGAGCGACTGCGATGTGTTCCGCGCATTTGCGGGATCACGCAAAAACTGCACGGGTGATTGCAACCCTCCGCAATCTTCAAGTACGCCGAGTGCGCAGGAGTAAGCCGGAAGCGCGGCGTATCATAATCGGGAATGTAGCTCGGGCGCGGCGTGGCGAAATCAACTTGCCGGTTTGAGGAAACATCGAACGCTGAACATCCAACGTCCAACGTCGAAGTCAGCTTGTTCGAAGTTGGAAGTTCGAAGTTGGAAGTTCGATGTTTTCCGAGAATTCTCTCCACGATTCCGCCAAGGTGCGCAACCTGATCGAGCCCGATGAATGCGTCCACTTCGGGAAGCGCTTCACGTAATTCGCGCGAGAAGCGCTGCGCCATACAACCGCTCACGATCAGTTTTTGATGTGGTCGTCTGCTGAGCCCGCGTTGCTGATGCGCTTCAAGAATCGCTTCGATCGATTCTTCCTTGGCCGAATCGATGAACGCGCATGTGTTGATGACCAGAACGTCGGCTTCCCCTGCGCTCGTGGTTATTTCCATGCCGTGCTGCAAAACGCTTCCGAGCATGATCTCGGCATCGACAAGATTCTTGGCGCAGCCGAGGCTGATCATACCAATCTTTGCGCTCATGTTTGAGAAACGCCGGCGAGCGTACTATTCGATCGTGACGTCAGCGTCGTTCTCGGCTACGACCTTGCCATTTTTCCTGATCTGGACGGCCTCACGATCGAGCACCCGCACGGCGATATGTTGACCGCGAAATTCCACCGTCCCATCGGCCGGCGAAATCCAGCGCTCGAAAGCCGGTTTCTCCGTCTCGCTGTCCACTACAACTTTGATGTAGGTTTTCTTTAAAGGCTTGATGTCCACTCGATTCAGCCCGGTTGAAGCTGCCGCCGGAGAATTTTCCGCGACGCCAGCTTTTGCAAGATCCTCCTGACGCACGGGCTCGGCTCGGCGGATTTCAGGCTCTTTCGTCGGGACCGGGGATGCTGCCGCGACCGCGGCTGGCGTACTCACAGCAACGGGCGCGCTTGTCGGCACAGTAGTAGCAGAAGCAATTGGTGATGCAGCTGCGGCTGCTTTGGCGGGAACTTTTTCGACCGGCTCGGCTTGCCGGGCGATAATTGTCCCGGAGGTCGCGGGCGACGCAGTGGGCGTGGCCGCTGCAGCTTGGTTTTTCGCTTCACTGCGCGGTGCGATCCGCTGCAAGTTAAGAATCAACTTCATGAACGAAAAACCAATGAGGAGAACCACGACCCCGATCACAAACGGAACGAGTGATCCGCGATTTGTCGATTTGGGAATTATCGGTGTGCGTGCCGGTTTCGGCGCCGGATTGTCCTGGAGATAAGAGTAGCCGTCCACTGTGACGTTCTCGGAGCCTTCGAAAGCCTCGAGATACGGCGTCACATCGACATCCAAAAATTTCCCGTAGATGAGCAGGAACCCTTTCGCATAAGCAAGGCTGGGGAATTGAGAAAAATCATCTGCCTCGATCTCCGCCAGACGTGATGGGCGGATTTTGGTCAGGCGCGCGGCTTCGTCGAGCGACAGGTTCCGCGCGCGCCTCGCTTCCTGAAATTTTTTGCCGAGCCCTTCGATAGACATCGTGGAAATGCCGGCTAGACGGCGGCGTCGAGATCGACCAGAATCTCGCGCGGCTTCGCGCCTTCGCCGGGACCCAAAATACCGCGCTGTTCCAGAATATCAACGATCCGCGCCGCCCGCGTATATCCGAGTCGCAACCGGCGCTGAAGTAGGGAAGTGGAAGCGCGTTTTTCCTGGCGAATGATTTCAAGACACTTTTCAACCAATTCCTCGTCTTCGTCCGTGACCCCGTCAGTCAGCGTGCTTTCGGCCTCCAGTTTTTCGTGCATCACTGCATCAAACGTGGGCGGACTTTGCGCAGAAACAAATTCAACCAGGCGGCGAATTTCATCGTCGGTCACGAGCACGCCTTGCGCGCGAATCAATCGCGAGGTGCTCGGCGGGAGATAAAGCATGTCGCCCTGCCCAAGCAGTCGATCGGCGCCGTTTTCATCGAGAATAACGCGACTGTCGATCTTGCTCGCGACTTGAAATGCGATCCGGCTCGGAATATTCGCCTTGATCACGCCGGTGATGACATCGGCCCTCGGCGTTTGGGTGGCGAGAATAATGTGAATGCCGGCCGCGCGCGCCATCTGCGTGATGCGCGCGATCGCGCTCTCCACGTCCGCCGGCGCGGTCTGCATCAAGTCGGCCAATTCGTCGATGATTACGACGATGTAAGGCATCTTGTCCGGAATCTGGATTTCTGCGGTGGCGGCCCTGTCGGCGGCGCTCGAAGATTTCGCAGGCGATACGCCTGCCTCTACCGAATTTTCCTCAAGATTGACATCTTTCCTTCTCGCCGGCCGCGCGTTGAAGCTGGTGATATTGCGCACACCGATGCGCGCGAAAATTTTGTAGCGTCGCTCCATCTCATCGATTAGTCCCCGTAATGCGAGCAGCACCTTTTTTGCATCGACCACCACCGGGAATGCGAGATGAGGGAGCGAATTGTAGATCTGCATCTCAACCATTTTCGGATCGATCATGATGAAGCGCAGCTCCTCCGGCGTGAAGCGGAAGAGCATGCTCGCAATCAGGGCATTGATGCAGACGCTCTTGCCGCTGCCGGTGGTGCCGGCCACGAGCAAGTGCGGCATCTGAGCTAGATCGGCGATGATCGCTTTGCCGTAAACATCTTTCCCGAGCGCCAGTGGAATTTTCGCGCGTCCCTTCGCCTCCTCCCAGTCGGGCGATTGCAACAGTTCCCGCAGCGTCACGGTCACTTTTCGCGTGTTGGCCAGTTCAATCCCGACGGTGTCTTTGCCCGGGATGGGCGCCAGGATGTTGATCCGCTCCGCGCGCGTGGCGCGAGCTAGGTCGCGCTCGAGACTTACGATTTTGTCCACACGGACGCCTTTGGCCGGATAAACTTCGTAGCGCGTGATCGTCGGGCCTTTGGTGATGTCGCCCGGCGCGACTGCGATGCCGAATTGCGCGAGTGTTTCGATCAAAATTTGCTGGACACGCTCGAGTTCGGCCGGATCCGCAGCGGTGCGGCTCTCCGGATCATGTTTATCCAGCAGATCCAATCCGGGGACCGTGTAATTCTCCGGGTTCCAGGTTCGACTTGTTAGGCCGGCGGCGGCCCTTGGTTTTTCTTTGCTTGCGGTCAGTTCCGCGAGCGAAGGCTTTCGACGGGCGCTGACGGGCTCGTTTGGCAGCGCAGTTGTGTCCACCACTTTTGGTTTCGGACGACTCGCCAGTTCTTCCGGCGAAATAAACGCGGTCGCCGACTCGGCCACGGACGCACCTTTTTTCTTAAGCTGCTTTTCGATCGACCGCCGCTGCTTCGCGAGTTCTTTCTGGCTGATTTCCAATTGTCCTTTGAGATCGGACTTGCGGAGTTGCCGTTGCAAACGCCATTCGTGGAGCTTTGCGTTTGCGCGGCGCGTCGTCGCGATCGTCTCACGAACAAGGTGAATCGGCCGAAGGCCCGTCATCAGGATGAGCGTCGTCACATAAATTCCACTCAAGAGAATGCCAGAGCCGACCTTGCCCATGGCGTTGAGCAGCACGGTTTTTCCCAAGAAGTAACCGGCCCAGCCGCCCGGCCCCTGGATGTTGAAGGCCCAACGCCAACCGCGGAAGTAACGGGTCTGTAACTGCAAGAGGCAGGCGCCCGAGGCGATGAAGAGAACGATCCAGATGATGCGCGGCGTCACCCGCAAACTCGAATGAAATAGTTTCGCCGCGCCGAACCCGAGCAGAACCGCCGCCAGCAGATACGCGGCCGCGCCGATCGTGTGATAGCAAATTCCGGCGATGATTGCGCCGAACGGTCCGATGAAATTTTGCGCAGGATGATTCGCCGGCGAAATGTGACTGAACCAGACCCAGGAAGGCACATCCTTCGGCGTGTAGGAAATCAGGGCGAGAAAAAGCAGCGTCCCAACGCCGAGCAAGATGAGGGCGAAGACTTCGTTCCAGGCGCTATTTTTTAGCGTTCGAGCCACCGCAGAGGATAGTAATGCGCTGGCCGCGCGTTTCAATTAATTGTCGTGCTCACGCTCCAAATCGTAATCGAAACCGTCAAATCGATTACGAGGACAAAATTACGCTTCGCTTTGGTCTTGCGCGCCGCGCAAGATGACGATTACTGTGCTTTCGCTTATGCGATTCTCCTTGCGGAAGTGCATCGCTCTTTCCGCATGCCCTTGTCTGATTCTCCTTTTTTCCTGCGAGAAACATCACGTGGGCGAGATGCCGGAAGTGCAAAGAGAACAGGTCGATGTTGCTGCCGGGCCGAAAAAGAATCCGGACGCAGCCGCTGAGACATCGACATCTCCCATGCCGCCGGTCAAGCCCACTCCCGTTGAATTCTTTCCCGAAGCCACACCTCGTT
>JBAQJG010000563.1:0-2211 GCA_049300145.1 Chthoniobacterales bacterium
CCACCAGTCAATGCCCCCAACGGCAATGCCGACTTTGTTCGGATTCGCCATCGGGACGTTACGCCGCTTTTGAAGCGCGCTTCTGAGTGCCAAGATGTGCGCGAAACTCGGTCGGCGACTGGCCGAAGACTCGCTTGAAGGCACGATTGAATTGGGTAAGCGATTGGAATCCGACGTCGTAAGCAACCTCGCTGATCCGCAGGTTCGGATTCAACAACCGGTTCCTGGCATCCTCCAAGCGCACGCGCGCGACATAGTCGGTGAACTTAAGTCCCGTGCTCTTGTGAAAAACTTTGCAGAAATGAAACACGCTTGCGCCCGCCGCTTTGGCGACATCGGCCAGCGATAGTTCCTCGGTTTTGTGTTTGTCGATGTATTCGCGCGCCTTCTGCACGACCGGTGGCTCCGCATTCTGTTTCTCCAACACAATCTGATTGATCAAGGCGGAGAGTTGCTCGGCGAAAAACGTCAGGAGGCGGACGATCGCGTTGTAGCGATCCGGCGGCATCAGCGGATTTTTTTTCCAAGCTTTGCGGATTTCGCTTGTGAATTTGACTCCATGCCGGGCCAGCTCTCGGTCCAGCTTTGTCGTATCCGATTTGACCGGCATGTGACGCAGCACCTGCCCGATCCGCAAGTATCCGATGGTTTCCTGGCCAAGTTTCACCGGCACAGCGGTCTCGGTTAAGCCAAATGGGCAGGTTACCGTGTGTGGAATGTCGCCAGTATGGCGAATCATTTCGTCATGCGCTTGTAAACAAACAGCCAGCGTCGCCGGGTTTTCTGCGAGCAAAGCGCAGAATGGATTCTCTTGTTTCTTCCCGTGATGCGCGAGCTGCCAATATTCAAGAGGTCGCAGTGTCAGCGGCAGTCCGGTTGCTTTGGTAAAGACGCCCTCGTAATCGCGAAACAATCGCGAGCGCACTAACATGCCGATCAATTGCTTGTTTTTACTGCTATCGGCGCTATTCGGCGCAGTGGTAGACACGGGAAGAGGAAAATTATAGTTAGTTTCTCCTCCCGGTTCAACGTCGGTGGAAAAGGTTTTCCTTCGACGGTGAGACACCGCCCTACGCTCTTTATCGAGGTGAAGAACGAGCATTCTCCTTCCGATCGTTATTGCCGTTGCCAGTATCGAGTTCCTGGTCCATGAAAGGAGATTCGAGAACGATCGCTTCGAGAGAAGCTGTGCCGTGGTGCACCGCCAGCATTTTCTTCCGCGCGGCCTGCAAGCGCCGAAGCATGATCGGCGTGATCCGCTTGAACAGCTCGTAGCCCAGCGAGTGATCTCTCTCGCAGTATTCTCGCAGAATCGTGCCGTAAAAAAAGATCGCTTCCGTGGGTTCCACTGCACGGGCGGTAAAATGCCAGGCGTAAGGCGGAAACATCCACGACCAGCCGAGTAGATCGCCCGCGCCGATCGTTTCCACCACCACCGGTTCGCCGAGACTTTCGCCGGACTCGAGCACCACGCTGCCGCTTTCGATCAAATAGAACCGGTTGGCAAAGTCGCCTTCGCGCAAAATGACTTGACCGGGCTTGAAGTGGGCCGCCATCGCGCAGTCGGTCAATAACGCCAGTTGCGTGCGGTTCATGCCTGCAAGAAATGGATGCAACGCTACGCGCGTGGCCATCGATTCCGTTTTTGTTTCAGTTTGAGTTTTCATCAGCCTCTCCTGTCTCTTTTATGCAACGATTCCTCAACGACGAGTGCAAAACCGGTCCGGAAAGCCGCGATCGAATTCCAGGATACGGCGATGCAATTCCGCTAGATCCACAGCAGGCTGTGGTCCCGGGCTTTTTTGCGCGAGAATTCGTGTGCGCTTTGTTCGTTTCATTTTCATTTGTTCTCTGGTAGATTTCATGACGCGATCTTCGATTAACAAAATTCGTGCTCCTTCTCGCGCACAACGAGGACCGAACAGGGCGCCGCCCGAGCGACGCGTTCTGCAGTGCTCCCGATGGCGAAATGTTTCCAGCCGGTAAAGCCGTGCGTCGCGATAACAATTAGATCGACATCGAGTTCTTTCGCCGCTTCGACAATCTCATGCGTCGCCACTCCTGTGCGCATTGTCCATTTCGCCCTGGCGACGCCGGCAGTTCTGAGTGAGCGGACCAAACCGCGCAAATTCTTCTCTGCGTCTGCCACTTTTGCCTCACAAAATGCCGACGCCGTTGGTGATTCTGCGAGCGTTGTCGAAGTCGCTGGCT
>JBAQJG010000564.1:0-2229 GCA_049300145.1 Chthoniobacterales bacterium
CTCCTTAAACATTTAACTCTATTTAAGACGAAAAGTTTCTACTTATTATTCAGGCTATTCAGGCCGCTGGATGTCTTTCTGGAAATCTCGAGTAACCGGTGATGCAGACATTTTGGCCGAGCCTCCGGTAAACGATTCGATCGAGATGGGCCGCATGTTCCGTAGCATCGGCCCCGCCGCCGGGGAATGCGACCACCGGACCGCCTGTCAAGATCGGACCCAAGTAAAGTTGCACTTTGTCGATGAGGCGTGCGTCCAATGCTTGACCGAGCACTTCGCCCCCGCCTTCCAGCAACACGCTGGTCACATTTCGTTTCCCTAAATCGGTGAGAACTGTTCTGAGAGATTTGCCTCGATAAATTAGCGTTCGCTCAGCGAAGCGATCGGTAAACAAGCGCGCGCGCCGTGGCAGTTTACTAGAGCGGGTTAAAACAACACGCCACGGTTGCCGGGCTTGCTGCGCACTACGAATTGTCAGTCGCGGGTTATCGATCCGGACCGTCGCGGCACCGACAACGATTGCATCAACGTGCCCACGCAGCGTGCGGCCGTGTTGGCGCGCGGCGGCGTTCGTTACCCAACGCGACTCACCAGGGCGTCGCGTCAGCCGTCCGTCCAAGCTCATCCCGCACTTGGCGATAACAAAAGGCCGCCCGGTCACGATCCATTTATTGAAAGCTTCGTTGAGGGCAGTGCATTCCTCGGTCAAAACGCCAACCCGCACTTTAATGCCTGCATTCCGCAAAAGTGTCACGCCGCGCCCGGCGTGGCGTGGATTTACATCGATAGTGCCGATCACGACGGTCTTTAGGCCTGCTTTGATGATTTCGTCCGTGCATGGTGAAGTGCGCCCGGTTGTGGAGCAAGGTTCCAGCGTCACGTACAATGTCGCTGCGGCTGGAACAGCATTCTCAAAGTCGCGCAGGCATACGATCTCTGCATGTGGGCAGCCCGCCTGGCGGTGATGGCCTTTGGCGACGATTCGATTATCAATAACCAGCACGGCGCCGACAACCGGATTGGGGCTCGTTTGCCCCAATGCTCTGCGCGCTTCCTTCAGCGCTGCGCGCATAAAGCGCTCATCATTTCTTGCTAAAGACATGAGGAGATCAATATCCACCTACGCGCGCTGCAGCAAACCCGCCTTCGAAAAAAATTGCGCGATTTTGTCTCAGGTCCTTCAACGAAAATCCGCCTGTCTGTAACATATTGAACCAATGCTCGATTTGATATCGGGCGTTTGATCCAAACATAAGAAGCTAATAGCAAGAATTTTATAATATTTGGTTTACCTCCGTTTTGATCTGGCATGACCCCAGCTATTCGGAAGAGCGACAAAAAACTTACAAATCTTGTCAGAAAGGAAATTCAACTATGAGTCTAATTCGTTATCAAATCCCTGAATTGACGGCATGGCCGTCCTTCGATCGCTGGAGCAACCTGAGGGATGACCTCAATACACTTTTTGAGTTGCCATCCTGGTCTAATTTCGGACGCCAGGGGCAGCTTTTCAGTGGCTGGTCTCCTGCGCTCGATCTTTATCAGAACAACGACAATGTCATCGCCGTGGTTGAATTGCCCGGTATGCGCAAGGAGGACATCGAAATCTCCCTGCACGATGGAACGCTGACAATCAGCGGCGAACGCAAGGGCGAAAGTTCCAACGGCGAGAAGGCCGAACGCACCGAGCGTTATGTCGGTAGATTCCGCCGCAGCATCACCCTGCCGGCCCGAGTCGACGCCAATAAAGTGAGCGCGACTTATCGGGATGGAATCCTGACCGTAACGTTGCCGAAGGCGGAGGAAGCAAAGCCGAAGCAAATTCAGGTCAACGCCGACTAACCAAACCTGGGCGCGCCCGCTGGCCGTCCCAAAACTTACGAAAGGAATTAACATGAACACATTGGTCCGTGAAAATCGCGACAGTGAGCGTCGCCAGAACGAACATTTCGTCGCGCCGGTCGCCAGCATCATCGAGGATGGTGACGGTTACATGCTCCAAGTCGAAATGCCTGGCGTGCACAAGGACGGCCTCGAGATCTCGGTCGAGAACAACGAGCTGACGATTATCGGACACCGTTCCCTTCCGACCGTCGAAAGCACGCTGATCCATCGCGAATCGCGCCGCGAAAATTATCGCCGCGCCTTCGAGCTCGATCCATCGATCGACGCAGACAAGATCAGCGCAAAGATCGACCAGGGCGTCGTGACTTTGACTCTGCCTAAGGC
>JBAQJG010000565.1:0-3224 GCA_049300145.1 Chthoniobacterales bacterium
GCTTTCCGCTTCGCGCAATCCTTCTTTGTATTTCCGTTCCAAAAGGAAAACGTCCGCGCGCGCGCTGGCGATCCTAAGTTTTTCCACGTTGCTCATCGGCATCGATTTCACCGTCTGAAATGCCTTCTCTGAGACGCTCAAATCGCCGTTTTCGGCGATGGCCAGCTTGGACTTGATCTCCCAAAGTTCCACTCCTGTTGGGTTAATTTGCAGGCCGCGGTCGATCGTTTTGTTGGCCGCATCGAAATTCCGCAGCACCTGGTAATTGAATGCGAGATTCTGTAGCGCCCAGCCGTCTTTCGGATTCAAACTGGCGGCCTTTTCAAGGTTTGCAGTCGATTCTGCCCATTTGCCCTGACGGCGCTGGATCGAGCCGAGAGCGAGATAAACTTCGGATTCGTTAGGCAATCCGCGCCGGGCGATTTCGAATTCCTTCTGCGCCGCGTCGTAATTGTTGTCGCCGTAATAATAAGAAGACCCCATGGCCAAGTGCGCCTCTGGCAGGTCAGGCTGTAATTGCAGGGCCTGCTCGGCGAGAGCGCGGGCTTTTTGGCGCCGTTCCCGAGTTGGATCGAAAGTGTGCACGATCCAACTTTCGAGTTGCGAGTAGCGCGCAAGAGCGAGGGCAAACTTCGGGTCGAGCTCGATGGCCCGCGCATAAAGCTGCTCGCTTTGTTTCAATTTCTCGATGTCCTCAACCCCGGTCACAAAAAGATTGTGCGCCTGGATAAATGCGAGATAGGCTTCACCATTCTGCGTCGGCTTGCGCTCGATCTGCGCCTTCTCACTCGGCGACAGTTTCGCCTGTAAGGCGCCAGCGATTTCCTTGGCCAGATCGGTCTGAATGGCGAAAACATCATTCAAATCGCGATCGTAATTGTTCGCCCAAATATGTTCGTCGTTCGCGGCGTCGATGAGTTGCACAGTGACACGGACGCGATTGCCGCTGCGCCGGACGCTTCCTTCGAGGATAGTGGAAACGCCGAGCGCCTTGCCGACTTCTCGCGCGCTGTGTGGCGCGCCACGGTAGGCCATCACCGAGATACGCGAGATGACTTTCAGGTCGCCGATTTTTGCGAGGTTGGTCAGGATGTCGTCCTGGATTCCGTCGGCAAAATGCGCGTTCTCTTTGTCCTCGCTTAGATTTTCAAATGGCATCACGGCGATGGACTTGTCGATCTTGCGCGCCAGGGCGTGCGGCAGAATGAAAAACCCTGCGACAGCCGAGACGACGACGCCAATGGCGACGAGCGTAATCAGATTGCGACGCCGGTGCGCTCCTGGCGCAGGCGTCGCCCGAATCCCTTGCGGGGTAACATCGTAAGCCCAAGCCAGAATCAACGAGATCGGAAATCCGATCAGCAAAAACACGACCACCAAACGGAAGGTCCAGTTTGGCAATTCCCAGGCCGGGAAAACGGCAGAGCCGATTTGGATGATGAATCCAGCCGCGATGATGTAGGCCGCCGCTACCCGATAAACTTTTCGCCGCTGCAGCTCGACAACGAACGTGCTCATGTTGCGCGACCGTACTTATCCACCAAAGCCTGAAAGCGCGGATCATTACGCAGTGGATCCCAGACTGGATCGAGCTTGAGAATGGGGACCGTGAGGCCGTTGGGAATAATAAGCAGATGATCGAGCAGGCTGAATGCTTGATCGCGTTCGCCGGTCCACGCGTAAATTTGCGCGAGCGCAGCCGTCGCTCCCGGCCCATCAAAGGCGTCTTGCGATTCCGGCAACAACTCGACCGCGCGCTTTCCTTCCCTGATCGCCTCTTCTTTCCGGCCCAAGCCCGCAAGAATAAACCCAAGCTGCCCATGGCGAGCGGCGTCCTCGGGATTTTCGCGTACGAGCTGCTCTGCGATGACTCGCGCGCGATCGAATGCGGCTTGTGCCCTCATTTTGTCACCCTGATACCGATAAACCATAGCTTCGAGAAAAGCTTTCGGGCAGGGCGCGCTAGCGTGGCCGGGCAATGTCTCTTCACGGAATTGCTGCATCACTTGAAGTGCTTCCGGAAATTTTCGTTGCAACGTCAAGACCGACACCCGGCTCAAGGTAACTATACCGTCTGGATCGATTCCCGGCGGCACCGAAGCCAATTCTTTTTCCGCAACGCTGAAGTCACCTTTCCACCTGATCGCCAACTCAGATTTTAACGCGCGTGAGCTGAAAGATTGCGGTGCCGCCTCGATTCCGCGGTCAAAGGTTTTATCGGCGGCCCCAAAATTCCGCGTGGCCATATAACTATAAGCAAGATTTAAGAGAACTGAACCGTCCTTGGGATCGAGCTCGGCGGCCTTTTCCAAATTCGCCGTTGACTCTGCCCATTTCCCCTGGCGGCGCTGGATCGCGCCGATGGCCATGTAAACCTTCGCATCATTGGGGAGATCGCGTTTGGCGATGGCGAATTCAGCGAGGGCACGCTCGTAATCGCGATCGCCGTAGTAATAAGAAAAACCAAGGGCTAGATGCGCCTCCGGAAGATCCGGTTGCAATCGAAAAGCTTCGTTGGCCGCGGCCCGCGCCTTCTCCCGGCGCGCAGGCGTCGGGTCGAAACTATGATACATCCAGCTTTCAATCATGGAGAGGCCGGCGAAAGCGGCCGCGAAGTCTGGATCGAGCTTGGTTGCTTTTTCGAAAAGCTGCTCGGCCTTCAACGAAGTGTCGCGGAAAAGATCCGGCCGGTTGGCGTAATCGTGCGCCTGCATGAAGAGCAGATACGCATCTGGGTTTTGCGTCGGCCTGCGATCAATGCGCGCTTTTTCCGCTGGCGAAAGTTTGGCCTGCAGCCCGGAGGTGATTTTTTGCGCCAGATCAGTTTGGATCGCGAAAACGTCGGTCAGATCGCGATCGTAATCTTCCGCCCACATGTGCTCGTCGTTATCCGCATTGATAAGCTGCACGTTCACGCGCACGCGATTGCCTGAGCGCCGGACACTCCCTTCGAGAATGTTGGAAACGCCAAGCGCCTTTGCAATTTCCCGAATGTTGGGCGCCTTACCTCGATACGACATCACCGAAGTTCGTGAAATCACCTTCAGATCACCAATCTTCGAAAGGTTTGTGAGAATGTCGTCCTGAATGCCATCGGCGAAGAAGGCGTTCTCCTTGTCGTCGCTCAGGTTTTCAAACGGCAGCACCGCGATCGACTTGTCGATCTTGCGCGCGGACGCACGTGGCAACAGAAAGAATCCGGCGGCCGCAGAAATGACCACCCC
>JBAQJG010000566.1:0-1835 GCA_049300145.1 Chthoniobacterales bacterium
GGTGATCGACTAGGAAAGTCTTGTTGCACTGCATGAGTCGGCTTTTGGCACATTGCTGCCCGTAGCTTATTCGAAGGCATGTCCGCAGCTGGCAAAAGCCGACGTGCGGCCACTGACGCGGGATTCGGGTTTTGACCCATCTCGGAAATAGAGTGTGCATCGCAGCAGTCATGAAGTTCGTAAATGTGAGCTATTTTGCACAGACTCCAGGGCCGTGGTTCTGCGCCGATCCTGCTGGGGTTCGCACTCACGCGCCAAACCCACGCGGAGAGGAGAAATCTTATGAACTCTAAGTACAAGACGATGCTTGCTGTCCTCGCCGGCGCCGCGCTCGGTGCAGCGGCCGTACAAGGATTGCACGCTCAGGCTAAACCGAAGGCCTACCAAGTCACCGAGAGCGAAATCATCGATGCTGCTGCCGTTGCTGCGTATAATCCCGTTATTCAGGCCGCGCAGAAGGCCGCCGGCGGCCGGAGTTTTCGCACGACCGGCAGAATTGTTGCAAGCGTGGGGACAGCTCCCAAGCGTGTGAGTATCAGCGAGTGGGACAGCCTACAGCAGGCGCAGACATGGCAAAACTCGGAAGCTAGGAAGAACCTGGCGCCGCAGCGAGATAAGGCAATCAAAATAATCCGTCAGTACGTCGTTGAAGCCGCGAATTAGAGGCATTTTGGGCTTGACTGAGCGACGCGGCTGCAACTGACGATAGGGAATGCGCGAACGAGGTCGCCTCATTCGGCGGCCTCACTATTCCGCGCCGAAACCACGTTCGCGTGTTCGAGTTGACATACCATTTTGCTGCGTGGTGCATTAGTCCGCTGCTGGCTCGAAGTGTGAGTCCCGAGGCTTGGCCGTTATGTCAGCAGTTGAGGGAGATGCGGACCTGCCAAACCATCTTGGATAGGGGTCAAAGGGCGCGAATTGACTCGAAGGGGACCTTAGGCCCGCGACCACTGGCAAGGTCTATGGGGTTGTGTTTACAAATGGCGCCAAAAGCGGGCCGGGCGAGGGGCGCGTGCGTTCCCTTTTCCGAGGGCCTAAGCACATATTTTTTTGATGGTGCAGGCTTAGGAAAGCGTTGATGTGCGGTATTGCTGGTGAATGGGATTGGAATGGCCGGCCGCGCGAACAAAGTGCTATTACCGCAATGATTGGCAGCCTCGGCCACCGAGGACCGGAAGCGCGCGCTTGCTGGTTAAGCTCGGATGGCGAGATCGCATTAGCTTACACCCAGCTCTCCTTTTTCAAAGAAGCAAGAGCGCAGCCGGTCAGCAACGCGCGCAATTCTATTTTTGTCGTCTGTAACGGCGAGATTTATAACCATCTGGAGCTCGCGGATTTGCTACGACAATTGGGTATAGCTCCTGCCATGCGGTCGGATATTGAAATCATTCCATATCTCTATGAGTTGCACGGAACGCGCAGCTTCTCACTCCTTCGCGGCGAGTTCGCCTTCGCGCTCTACGATGGCGAAAACCGATCGCTCTATCTGGTCAGAGACAGGATCGGCGTAAAGCCGCTTTATTTCCATCTTGCCGCAAGCTCGATCCTCTTTGCGTCCGAAATCAAGGCGCTCTTTGCTCACCAACGTGTTCCACGCAAACTCGACCATGCGTCAATCGCGACCAAGCTGTTTGGGATCAGTTTGCCTGGCAGCACCGCTTTTTCCGGTATTCGCGAGGTCAAGCCTGGCTGTTACGTGAAGGTAACGGGCGGAGCTATCCTCGAGCAATCCTACTGGTCGCCGACTTTCGAAGTCAGTGGGGCTGCAAAGCCTTTAGGCGAGCTGGCGCAGGAATTTCGTGAGATTTTCGATGAAGCGGTCAGTATACGAC
>JBAQJG010000567.1:0-3638 GCA_049300145.1 Chthoniobacterales bacterium
GTATTGCGACGAGGTTTGGCCGACGGTTTTCGATCGTTGAGCGTGATGCTGTAATCGACGCTGTCCACTGCGCCTGGAGTTTTCAACAAGCGCTCGATGAGCGGAATAGCGAGATCGTTTTCGCCTACTCTCGCGTAGATGAGAGCGAGGTAGCAACGTTCGACGTCATACGCACGCCGCGCCGCCTAGCCTTGTGTGAGCCAAATCGTTCCGGTGGCGGCGCGAGGGCGACCACGACAATTTCGTGCGATCACTGCACGACGGTGTTGCGGCCTTGGCCATGCGCCGGCACACCGTGACGGTGCAAATCATTCTGCGCCAGATGCATTGCGAAAATCAGAACCGCGATCAGACCAAAATATAAGATCGACATCGTCCAGCGCTGGGCCGGCGTGACTTCGTAATAGCGGCGTTCTTCTTCGCTACGCTTTCGAAAAAGGGAATAGATGCGCGGTAACGATAGGAGCACCATCAGCCAGACAACAAAATTCGGGAATTTCCACCCGAACCAGATGAGCACTGCAAATCCCGGCAACCAGAGCCAGCGTGACAATGCTGTGACAATACGGCCACCGTCGAGCATGCCCACCGGTGTCAGATTGAACAAGTTTAGGAAATAGCCAAACCAGGCGAGGGCGATGAAAACCGGTGCGCCGAGGATTTCGCCTAGCGCATTACACACAAGCGCGCCCAGCGAACCGAGCATCGGCCCGCCGATTCCCACGCACGCCTCCATCCAGGCGTTGCGCGGCGCTTCTTTCAGCGCGATGAACGCCCCCATGAACGGAATGAACACGGGCGCACCAACCTTGAGCCCGAATTTTTTTGCGACCAGCAAATGGCCGCATTCGTGCACGAGTAAGAGCAGAACGAAGCCGACGGCGAACTGCCAGCCCCAGATCCGGGTGTAGATCCAAATCATGAGCAGCATCGTGCCGCCGGATTTGAGGAGGATCGGCAGAAACTTCAGCAGCGGCAGAACGAGAAACTTCAGCTTCGCCAAAAACTTCGCCACGAGCGCGGCGCCGACAGCCACGGGACCGAGGGCTTTCTTGATGCGGCTCCAGGCAGTCTCGGTGTGCGGCGCTGCCAACTGCGTGCTTTCGGGTTGAAGATTCATGGCTTCGCCACGTTAAATCGCTAAACCGTTATACCATGTTACAACGTCAAAAGCGTTGAAGCGGAGACTCTGTGACATCGTAACGTTGTAACTCTTTTAGCTTTTTAACGTCTAAGCTCGTTAAATGCGTCGCCGAGATGATTGAGCACGTCGCTCGCGAGCAACGATTCCTCGCTCGCTCCCGAAATGAAAATCGCCATCTCGCCCGCGCATCCGCAAACCCACGCGCCGAGCCGGGCGGCATCGTAAAGCGACAACTTTCGTCCGAGTAATCCGGCGCACACACCGGTCAGAACATCGCCCATTCCGCCGGTCGCCATTCCTGGATTTCCAGTCGTATTAAAACTCAATGGCCGGTCGCGCTCAGCCACAATTGTGCGGCTGCCTTTGAACAAAAGCGTCACCGGGAATTGTTCGCAGAAATTTCTGGCTGATACTGCGCGCGACGTTTTGCCCGGATCAAACAATCGCTTCAACTCGCCCGGATGCGGAGTGACAAGCCGCGGTCCGCGGCAATGTTTCAAGGTATCGATTTTCTCCGCCAGAATGTTCAATCCATCGGCGTCCACCACCATCGGTTGCTCCGCGCGCTCGATCAGCTGAAGCACTTCGCTGGCGCGCGATTTTCCCAAGCCCGGTCCGACCGCCCAGATGTCGATCTTTTCCTCGAGCAAGTCGCGATAGGAGTGCACTGGTTTGACCATTGCTTCAACTGGTCCAGCAGCGGCAACGATTGGATAAATCTCTTCCGGGACAAAAACGTCCACGAGACCAGCGCCTGCGCGCAGCGCGCCTTGCGCGGTCATTAGGGCGGCGCCGACGAATCCTTTCGAACCGGCAATGACTCCGATGCGCCCAAATTGATTTTTGTAAGCGCTGAATTTCCGCCGCGGCAAAAGCGAACTGAGAGAATAAGTGGCAGCGAGGAGTTCGTTGGGCGCGCTATCTCTCGGCGTGAGCTCGGGAAGCGGAACAACTTCAAGGCGGCCAACGAAATCGAGCGCCGCATCTGTAATCAACCCACGCTTGGCAAAGCCGATCGTGATCGTAAAATCCGCAACGACGCAATCGGGATCGGTTTCGCCGGAGTCGCTGTCGAGACCCGTCGGAAGATCGACCGCGAAGACAAATGCGTTTTGCTCGCGGCGCAGTTGATTGATCTGGCGCGCGGCTGCACGAATCGGTTCGCGTAAAAGATGTTTGGCGCCGACGCCGAGCAAACCATCGAGGATGATTGTGTAGCCGTTTCGCTGTGCAAAACGCGACGCTGAGGCGCTTGCAACGTCCGCGCCCCGCGCCGCCCATAGGGCGGCGGCTACAGGGTCGGGGGCCTCGCGCAGTTCTTGAAGTTTTTTCCGCGTCAGTTCGCTGCAATCGTCTTCGGGGAAGGCGAGGTGGATGTCGATTTTCCATCCGGCGCGCTCCAAGCGCTCCGCCGCCACCAGTGCGTCACCCCCGTTGTGACCTTTTCCGGCGTAAACAATGCACCTCCCAGAATGCGGAAAGAATTTACGGACTGCTCGGGCAATACCCGCGCCTGCTTGCTCCATCAATGCTTCAACTTCGACGCCGTGCGCGAACGCGGCTTCTTCCGCCTCCCGCATCTGTGCCGAACTAAGAATCGGCGAGTCCAATCAGTCCTCCGCATTCTCTGGCATCGATTTCTTTGCCGGCGTCTGGCCGCTGCTTTTGGTTCTCTGAGCGGTCGTTTGATGCGAGGATCTCTTGCTCCGTGCTCCTTTCGATCGTTTCCGATGCCGCGCAGTGGAGTGTTCCGGTGGCGCTTTGATGAAATCGGTGCCGACATAGCCGTTAAACGGCTGAGCTTCCACTTCGGTGGCCGGAGGATAGTAGTGTGACGCCGGTGCGCGCGCGACCAAGGCAGGTTTACCCAAAATTCCGCGCGTAACTTCCTCGGCTAATTTGTCTCGATAGGCTGTGGTCAGGGCGAGCTGCCCTTCGGCCGGGTTGGTCAGAAATCCGCATTCCACCAAGACCCCTGGGATGGTTGTTCTGCGCAGGACATAGTAACCGCGCCGACGAATGCCGCGATTCTCCGAAGGCGCGCCGGCGATAACATTTCGGTGGATGTTGGCGGCCAGAGCCATGGCATCGCGGCGGTAGTAATAGGTCTCGATTCCGTTGGCTTCGGCGCGGGTGGCCGAATTGAAATGGATGCAGATGAAAATCGCGTTCTGATTGGAGTTGGCGATGGCGACGCGCTCCGGCAGGGGCACGAAGACATCACTGTCGCGCGTCATGACGACGCGATAGCCTGCTTCTAGCAATTTCTTTCTCAGGCGTAGCGCAACGTCGAGCGTCATGGTTTTTTCCGCGATGCGCTGCCGGGGAATGCCGCCACGATCAAAACCGCCGTGACCCGCATCAATTACGACAACCGTGGAGGGGCTGGTTTGCGCGCTCGTGTTGCGACTTTTCGATTGCGACGCGGAGCTCGGGCTGGGAGACGCGAGCGCGCATGCCAGGCCTGCAATCGACAACCAACCGATGCCACAAC
>JBAQJG010000568.1:0-1721 GCA_049300145.1 Chthoniobacterales bacterium
CTTTTAGCCTAGACGTGATCAATCCGCAAGACGGGCACATCCTCTGTGATCCGTACCCAGCGACCGTGGTTTCAGCTTGCGCATCTTGTGAAGCAGCAGGATCGCGACAGCGCAATAAGCAAACCGGAAGAAATACTAGTCGCGCTCATACAGGGAGCTTCCTCTCAGCGATTTCCACATCGAGTGCTTTCCCCCAAGTGCTGTTATGCGTTCGGTTTCGCTGCCTTCCATATGTATTCATCGCCATTCAACCACCGAAGGTGTTCTCCTTAAGACCCGGTTTCGAGGCCATTACGGCAGTAACTTAATTTCGAGAGCTCACGCCTGCCGTACTTGGCGGGCTTGGTTTCTGGTTCAAGTCGGCTGCGGTCGTAGAGTGGCCATCTAGAAGCTCGGCTTCCGCCGCTAGCCAGTCACGGACTGCGTTTCCTTCAGCCATTCCGCGCCGGGCGTAAAGCTCGTAAGCACGAAGCCGGATTGCGTCTTCTAGTATTGGTTCCGCAGGCGTGGTCTTTGACCGCGTCGATACAGTGCTGGTTTTCATCGGGCACCTCAGTTCGAGTGATGGGGTTGTAAGCCGAAGGCCTCAGATACGCTGAGTTTAGACCCAGGAGATCTGAACCAATGAGAGAGCCAGGGAAGGGCGGAGTTAAACCGCCCTCCCGTGCGAAAAGCTCACAGTTCTAAGCTGTTACGGGAATGGCGATCTTATGGAAAGTGGAGGTGACAACGTCAGAGGTCTGAACCCTAGGCGTTCCCTCGATAAATCTTGCCATCGTCTTCAACACTTGGGGATAGGTATTGGTGTTGTAAGCTTCGGCATCGGTCTTGTTTTCCCACAGACTGATTGCGGTCACATCAACTCCGCCGGGACCGGCGAATGTGATTTCGTCCTTGAAACCATTCTGTTTACGAAGCAAAGGAAGGACGTCCTTCTCAAATGTTCGCGTGTAATCGGAAAGCATATTGGATTTCAGATGAATCGAGACATTGCGTGCAAACATGGGCAACCTCCTAGGTTGGGGATGACTAAGAAGGAAAACTTCAGATGGGCTGACTTAGCTCAGGGAACCTGAAAGAGGAGAAGGTGGTAACCACCTCAACTACGACCCTAGTCCTCTGGACCACTAATGTCAACCTGGCGCGGTCGTCAATGCAATTAGAACTGGTCTGCTACGACGAAAGTGTTTAAGACGCTCTGCTGATCTGGCATAATCCCGCTCATGTGCGGACGCTGTCGACTTTCGCGGAGAAAGCAAATTGTGGAGGAGTACTTCGATAGCGTTTCGGGGAAGAACAGTGTGGAGCCAACGCGATAATATCGCCCCGACCCAATTTGTCCCAATCATTCGACAGAACCCCAAGGAGTCGCGTCCGGGAAACTATTGCTGGTCCGCTGGGGGTTGATTCTCTCGTGGGCGGAAGACCACTTTGCCGCCGCGAGGAGGAGGCGGCTATGAGTATTCGTCGCAGGACCGAGCTTATTCTAGTGGGCATCGCCTGCGTTCTGTTCGTTGTGCTGATTTTTCTTCTGCCCATCCTACTCAACGCGGATAGCTACCGGACGAAGGTGATCTCCTATCTGGAAGAGAAGACCGGGAAGAACGTGGAGATCGGGCGGCTAGCGGTGACGTTTTCCCCCGGTCTAGTGATTCAGGTGGACGATTTCGGGGTGAAGAGTCCACCGTTGTTTCCCCCGAGTTACATCGTAAAGGTGGCGC
>JBAQJG010000569.1:0-1611 GCA_049300145.1 Chthoniobacterales bacterium
CCCTTAAATATCGTGTCAATGCAGGCACTTAGTCGTGCGCTACGCACATCAATGATCGTCCTGGCAATCGTCGACAGCAGAGGGAAAAGAAGCTGACTATTTGCCGCCGAGCACGCTTAGCTCCCACCGGTAACCGTCGGGATCATGGAACCAAAGGCCGATGTTTTTCGATCCCGGGGCTTCCGGACCGATTTCATCGCCCGGATCCTCAACGTCAGCATCGACGCGCTTCAAATGCTCAAGCGCCTTCCGCAATGTCGCCATGTTCGGCAGGTGAAACGACATGTGATCAATCGTTTCCGGTGAAGGCTTTCCTTTAAACAGCGCGATCGTGACATTGTCGTTGCCAACCGCGACTCCGTTTTCGTAATCGAATTCTTTGCGCAATCCCAGCGCGCGTTGGAACCATTGCGAGCTTTTCTGCGGATCGCGTACAGCAAGCCCAAAGTGACCAACTTCCCCGAGGGTGAATGGCACTTTCATATGAAGGCGTTGAATCCTTGAATCTCTAAATCAATCGGTTTCCACCGGTTCGGAGCCGTTTCGCGAAATGAGCGGCTCCATGAAGTGCCGGTTGAAATCTGTCAGTGCATCGCGTGGCGTCTCTCCTAATCCACTGGCGCCCCGTCGCACTTCTGGTCCGACAAAGGCCAGCCAGATGTCTCCCACCATTCCCATTCTTGGACGCAAGCGCGCGGCCGGGCTGAGCGGATGATTTTCGAGAAAATCCTCTACGTCTTCCTTTATCACCGCAGGAAGTTCTTCGATTGCGAGTGAGACCACATCCAAGAAACGTGCGTGACGAACACAGTGGACGTAGAGGGCGCGGGTGATTCATGCTTCGACCTCGGTCGTCAAAACTTTCAGCAACGCGCCACGCTCACGTCGCCATCTGCAGGCAGCAAATAATCCTACTCGCGTCCCCAAACCATGGCGACGGAAGTCGTGAGGCTGCCGCCCATGTTGAACGTGAGGAATTTTTTTGCGTTCTCGATCTGGCGAGCGCCGGCCTGTTCCGTCATCTGTTGATACGCTTCGAAAACCTGGCGAACGCCTGTCGCTCCGACCGGGTGACCGTCCGCGATCAAGCCGCCGCCTGCGTTCACCGGAATTTGGAAGGGTCCTTTGAATTTCTCCGAACGCACCTGTGGCAGCGCTGTCGCGCCACTTTTCACAAGCTCGACGCCTTTGCCCGACTCGGCGAGCCCGAGAATTTCGTAGGCAACAATTTCTGTGATGGAAAAGCAATCGTGCACCTCGGCGCCCTGCAGGTCGCGCGGCGTTAGATTAGCCATGTGGAAAGCTTTCTCGGCCGCTTTACGCGCAATTGAAAACGCTGGCGCATCCTTTTTGTCCAGCGGCAGATAATCGGTGGTGTGACCGTAGCCGAGCAGTCGGGCGGTCTTGCTCCGGTCGCCGCCGATCTTGTCCAGATACCTTCCGGAAACGAGAACAACCGACGCCGCGCCGTCAGTGATCTGGGAACAATCGGAAACTTTGAGCGGCGGCGCGACGCTCGGGTTCTTATCGGAGACTTGCGATGCGCAGTCGAGCGTAAGAGCGGCGTCGCGCATCTGTGCCAGCGGATTCAACTTGGCGTGCGCATAATTT
>JBAQJG010000570.1:0-2381 GCA_049300145.1 Chthoniobacterales bacterium
GTTCCGAGCCGATCGCTGACGGCATGCAACTTGTCCCGCTGCCTGGTCATACCCCCGGACATACCGGATATGAGTTTTCGTCGAAGGGACAAAAGATCCTGTTTTGGGGCGACACCATGCATGCACAGCGCGTCCAGCTGCAGGATCCCGAACTCACGGTGGTCTTCGACATTGACCCGATTGCGGCAGCAGCGACACGGAAGCAATTGCTGTCTAAGCTCGCGAGCGAGGATGTTGTGATCGCGGGGCCGCACATGTTGTTTCCTGGCCTCGGTCGCCTGCATAAGGAGGGGAGTGGCTATAGCTGGGCGCCAGTGGCATTTACCGATCAATGGGTTCAGTACGCGCCTTCACCGCAAAAGTAGTGATGCTGCGGGGCAGACCGGCAGGTCGAGTTGGGACCATCAGAATTGATGGGCTTGGCTATTGGCGTTTACTTGGGTTCCAAACTGCCTTTACGGCCGAGTGAGAACAAGGTGGCGGAGGCTTGAGGCTTCGGCGCGCCCAGTAGGTCGCGTCATCGGCGAAGAATCAAGATAGGAGAATTTATGGAGCGTCTTGCTGTTTGTTCAGCGGTGATCAGCCTCTTATTTCTAATTTCGTCTCCATCTGCATTTGCGGGTGACCAGCCCGGTTTTTCAATCAAGGTGTTCACCTCTCCCGACGATCAGTTTTGGGTTAACTCCGTCATTATCGAGGGAACGGATGCAGTGATGTTGGTCGATGCGCAGTTAACAAAAACTAGCGCTGAAAGAGTACTGCAGGAAATCAAAGAAACTAAAAAGCCGTTGTCTATTATCTACATCACTCATGAGCACGCCGATCATTTTCTTGGTCTGGAGGTTTTTAAGGAGGCATACCCGAGAGTGAGAATTATCGCGAATTCCGCGGTAGTAGACCGAATCGACCAGGTCTATCAGCAGAAAATAGATAAATGGAAAACAACCTTGGGCTCAGGTGCAACCTCTCACGCTGTTGCTATCGAAAAATTCGACGGCAACTTTATAGAATTTGAGGGCTCAAAAATAGAGCTCCTTAAAGGCGTCCAAGGCGACACCGATGAAAACACGATGCTGTGGATTCCCGGACAGAGAATTCTCATCGCCGGCGATGTTGTGTTCAATAACATGCACGTTTACACCGCAGAGACAGACAGTACGGCTAGAGCGAAATGGCTAAACTCGTTGAATAAAATCAGAGAATTAAAACCTTCCGTTGTTGTCCCTGGACATAGCAAGGTTGGAGCTTCCCTTGACGCGAGTACCGCCGTGGATTTTACAGAAAACTATTTATCGGCTTTTGACGAGGAACTCAAAAAAGCCAAAGATCCGGAAGGCCTTATTAATACTATGAGGGAAAGATTCCCATCCGCCGACTTACTCTTGGCAATCGAGCGAGGCGCACAGGCTAATGTTAAACCCCGACAAACAAACTAACGATTTGGCAGACCGAGCCTTGGGACCCGAAGGCTCGAATCAATCACCGCAGGATGGATGCCCAATGAAGAAGTACAGAATCGCTGTTCTCGCGCAAATCTAACCTTATATGAAACCAGCAAATAAGCCGTTTGCAGGCCGATTTCGAACCGCCCGAGCTAAGCCAGCCCGTCTGGTTTAGAGACCGATCGAAAGTCAACCCGAGGAACAAACATCATGGCTACCTTTATTGTCTTTACGAGAGAAAGCACGCAGGACCAGAACGAACTCAACATTTACCTCAGTAAGGTAGGTGAAACCTTGGAAGGTCACCTGGTCAAGCTTCATGCAGCGCCACGGCAGATGCTTGAGGGACCGGTACCAGAATTTGTCGCAATTTTGGAATTTCCAACCACGACAGCCGCACGCAAATGGTATGACGGTCCTGCGTATCAGGCGATAGTGCAGCACCGTTTCAAGGGGGCGACCTATCGTGCCGTTCTCGTTGAAGGTGTGTAACTAAGGCGACGAGCTCAGGCACTGCGGGATGGATGCCAATGAAAAAGTACAAGATCGCTGTTCTGGACGATTACCAAAATGTGGCGCTTGAGAGCGCCGATTGGTCGGTGCTGCGCGACCGAGCGGACATCGCAGTATTTCAGAACCACCTTGCCGATCCGGACGCCGTGATTGAGAGGTTGCTGCCTTTTGAGATCGTTTGCGTCATGCGCGAGCGGTCCCCGTTGCCCCGCAACGTCATTGAGCGCCTTCCCAATCTCAAGCTCATTGCCTCGACCGCATCTGGAAACGCGTCGATCGATGTCGCGGCTGCGAGCGAGCATGGGATCGCAGTGGTTCACACGGGGTATAGGTCGGACCCGACAATCGAATTTACCTGGGCGCTGATCTTGGCCTCCGCGCGACACATCGTGACGGAGAGCAACTCCGTCCGATCCGGCGGCTGGC
>JBAQJG010000571.1:0-3842 GCA_049300145.1 Chthoniobacterales bacterium
GTGGAAGAGCGCCTGAAGCACGCGCTGGTCAAAGGAATCGTCGATTACATCGACGTCGACACGGAGGAGGCGCGGCAAAAATGCAAACGCCCGCTCGATGTCATCGAAGGTCCGCTCATGGCCGGGATGAGCGTGGTTGGCGATTTGTTCGGCGCCGGCAAGATGTTTTTGCCGCAAGTGGTGAAGAGCGCGCGGGTGATGAAAAAAGCCGTTGCCTATCTGATGCCGTTCATGGAGGCGGAGAAATCGGCGGGCGCAAAACCGCAGGGCCGCATCGTGATGGCAACGGTAAAGGGCGACGTGCACGATATCGGCAAGAACATCGTGGGCGTCGTCCTGCAATGTAATAACTACGACGTTGTCGATCTTGGCGTAATGGTTCCGGCCGCGAAGATTTTGGAGACGGCGCGTGAACGAAAAGCAGATGTAATTGGTTTAAGTGGATTAATCACACCGTCGCTCGATGAGATGGTGCACGTCGCGCAGGAAATGGAGCGCGAAGGATTTCATTTGCCATTGTTAATCGGCGGCGCCACCACCAGCCGGGCGCACACAGCGGTGAAAATCGCGCCGCATTATCGCTCGAGCACGGTGCACGTGCTTGACGCGTCCCGCGCAGTAGGCGTGGTGAATTCTTTGTTGAGCGAAAAACAGAAGGCAGCGTTCGATGCAAAGACGCGCGCCGAATATGCGTCGTTGCGCGAGCAGCACGCGGCCAAGACGCGCGAGAAAAAACTCGTTACGCTGGAGCAAGCGCGCGCCAATCGAACGCCAATTGATTGGAGCGAATATAGACCCCCGAAGCCGGAGTTTCTGGGTTTGCACATTTACGCGAGCAGTCCGGGGAGCGCAGGCTGCCAGCCTTCAGTTGCCGGCAGCTTGCCGGCAACACTCAGTAAAACGAACACATCTTCACCCGCGTTCGAACCGAGCGAGACGTCTCGGCAAGGTGCCGAGACGGACAGGCCAGCGGCCTGTGCTTCCTGGAATCTCGCGCTCGCTACGCTTGTCGATTTTATCGATTGGTCACCGTTTTTTCATGTTTGGGAACTGCGCGGGCGCTATCCGGCGATCTTCGATGATCCGGAAGTCGGCAAACAGGCGCGTGAGCTTTTTGATGACGCACAAGAACTCCTCGATCAGATCGTCGCGAAGAATTTGCTGACGGCGCGAGGCCTGTTTGCGTTCTGGCCAGGCAATTCCGTTGGTGACGATGTCGATCTTTATGTTGATGAAAGGCGAACCCAGAAACTCGCGACCTTCCATTTCTTGCGTCAGCAAATGCAAAAGCCGGCCGGACAATTCAATCATTGCCTGGCGGATTACATTGTTCCGCAACCAAATCTGAAATCGGAAGATTATCTCGGCGGATTCGCTGTAACGATTCACGGCGCGGATGAACTGGCGAAACAATTTTCAGCCGAGCACGATGATTATAACGCGATTCTGACCAAGGCGTTGGCGGACCGGTTGGCGGAGGCGTTTGCTGAGTACTTGCACAAAGAGGCGCGGATTGCGTGGGGTTTTGGACGCGAGGAAAACTTATCGAATCTCGATCTTTTGCGCGAAAAATATCGCGGCATCCGGCCGGCGGCTGGTTATCCAGCGTGCCCGGATCACGCGGAGAAGCGAACGTTATTCGATTTGCTTAACGCGGAAAAGAACGCGGGCATCAGATTGACCGAATCGTTTGCCATGCATCCGGGCGCGAGTGTGAGCGGTCTCTATTTCTCACATCCCGACGCGAAATATTTCGGCGTCGGGCAAATCGCGCGTGATCAGGTGATTGATTACGCGGCGCGAACCGGCGAGACGGTTGCGGCCGTGGAAAAACGGCTTGCGCCTAATCTGGGTTATGATCCGCCGGCGGCGGGGTAAAGCGACGGCGCCGCTTTGGTTATTGCGGGCAGGAGTTTCACGGGTTCGCTCGAAGTAACGACTCGGTCCTCTTCTTTGGTTTGCGTTGCAGCTGGCCAGACCACATCCCAAGCGAGTCCGCATTTCTCCAGCAACCAGATGAGGTAGCGGGTGATGTCGAATTCCCACCAACGCAATCCGTGGGCGGCGCAACGCGGCTGGGCGTGATGGTTGTTGTGGTAGCCCTCGCCAAACCCAACGACGCCGATCAAGTAGTTGTTTCGGCTGTGATCGGAAGTGTCAAAGCTACGATATCCAAATTGCGGCATGTGGCAGATGGAATTGACAGCCCAAGTGACATTGTAAATCAAGAGCATCGGAAAGTAGATGCACCACAACATTCCGGCAAAACCGAAAGTGAAGAACAAAGCGGTCGCCACCGCCAGGTGCGGCAGGACGTAAAGCGCCGAATTTTCCCATAAGCGGCAATACCAGATTTTTCGCACATCGGCAGCGTAACGTTTTGAGCGCTGGCGGAATCCGGCCGGCTTGCGCACCAGCCACATCATGTGGGCGTAAGGAAATCCGTGCACCGGACTGTGGATGTCCTCGTCGGTATCGGATTTCAAATGATGATAACGATGGTCGCCAACCCACATGACCGGATCGCCGGCCAGGGTGACGGCCGAGCCGGTGGCAAAAATAAACTTGAGCCACTCCGGCATTTCAAAGCCGCGATGGGTCAAATATCGATGCAGATAAAGTGTCGTGCTGATTCCGCCCCAGAAAAAGACTACCAGCATGACGGGCAGATAAGAAAGGTGGAAACGGTGGAGAAGGCCGAGCACGCCCAAAACCTGCAATCCAATCAGTACAATAAAAATCAGCAGATGGAGTTTTTCGTGTTTAAACATGCGGCGGAGAAGAAGAAGAAAAGAACGCAGCCTACCGGGCCGCAGCTAAATCGAGAAGACGTACACTCCCATGAGAATGAGCAAAGCGCAAGTCGTTATTTCCTAAAAGCCATCTTGCAATTGGCAGGTGCGTTCTGTTCACGATAAATTGGACCCCTCACCCTGCCCTCCCCTCCAGGGAAGGATGAAGTGTCGGAGATCGCTTCATTTGCCACAAGCAAATCGCGTACGCGACGCGTTACTTTCGAAGGTTTGCGCGCTTGTTGCCTGGAAGTGATTGCGAAGATTTGGATGCGCGGAAGAAGAGCGCACGTTAAGACTTCGCACCGATGCGGGGTGTCGCTTAGTTGGCAGAGCGGTCACCGCGGCGAGAGGGCGCGTCGAAATTTTGTGATGCGAGACGCGCGCATGCATGATATGCATCCGCCAACGCGGGGTGTAGCTTAGCTTGGTAGAGCGCGTGGTTTGGGACCACGAGGTCGCAGGTTCAAATCCTGTCACCCCGACACCTTCAGAGGCCAGAGATCAAAAGTCAGAGGGCAGAAGTCAGCAGCCAGAGGGCTAAAGGACGGAGAATGAAATTGGTAAGCCTGGTGATGTTCGCGATAGTCGCCGGGGGGATAACCATCTTGCGCGGGCAAGACGCGGCGCAATCGACCGCCGATCTTCACGCGAAAGCAAATCCAGAGATTCTACCGACCCCAATCCCAGAAAAATCGCCGGAGCTTCCGGAGTTGTCGCAGCTTGATGAGATTTTCAAGCAAACGTCGCTGGGTAAGACAGTCGACGAGTACCGGATGCATGTCGAGTGGCGAAAGCTTCAGAATCAGGTTGCAAATGATCCTGCGGTGGTGGCAGCGAAGAAGACCGCTGAAGCTGCGCGCACGGATTTGGAGAAACGAAAACGGCTTGGCGATTACTACAAAATTTACTACGAGCGGATGCAGGCGCTGGCCGCAACCCCGGAAATGAAAGCAGCTCTCGATGGTTTCAAGGCCGGGCATCTCGGGATGCTCCTTCAACCGCGCGTACGTCCGGCCCCCTCGCCTGCGCCAAGCGCCACTCCCGCGC
>JBAQJG010000572.1:0-2044 GCA_049300145.1 Chthoniobacterales bacterium
AACTTCGCGCCGATGTTGTCGCCGACATCCACGTCAGCAATATCAATCGACAGAATTTCGAACGCCGTGTTGCTATCGAGACCTTTGGCCAGCACTGCTTTTGAAATGCGGTCCGGATTCTCGAGCACGTCTTTGTAAGAATCGGCTGACCCGATCGCGCTCACGATGCCTTCGCCCACTCGCGCGATGATGGTCTCCTCGGTTGCGCCGCCAACGAATCGGTCGAGATGGGAGCGCACCGTTACGCGCGCCTTCACTTTCGCGCCGATGCCGTCCTTGGCCACGCCGTCGATCGTGGCGCGTCCCATCGCGGGATTCGGTGCATCGATCACCTTCGGGTTGATGCTCGTGCGCACCGCTTCGAGCACAGTTTTGCCCGTGCCTTTGGTGGCTAAATCAATTGCGCAGGCGCGATTGAAATCGAGAGAAATGCCAGCCTTGTCCGCTGCGATCAACGCAAGGATTACCTGACCGACATCCCCGCCCGCGAGAAAGTGCGCTTCCAGAGGATCGGTGGGAATCTCGATCCCTGCTTTTACTGCGGTGATTCGGCTGTCCACGATCAATCCGACCGGCACGCGTCGCAGCCGCATGCCGACCATCTTTCCCATCCCGACGGGCGCGTTGGCAATGCGCGCGCGAAGCCAAACACCGAAAAAGTTGAAAAGAATGACCGCGAAAACAAACCCGAAGACCGCGAGAACCGCGATACCAACAAGATAAAGGGCGTCCATGCGGCCAAAGGTAGCGTTGTAGCGGCGCTTGTGACAAGCGCCGAAAGGTGGATCGGCCGCTCCGTGTCGGGCGATGCTAATTAATGTGCGGCTTCGCCGCCTAACTCTAGCATCGAGCAGGGGACTGCTCGATCCACCTCATCCAGAAACGTGACGGCTGCAATGTTTCGTTGCAATTGAGCTAAGACGGAATACGCATTGCGCGTTGTGACAGCGAAGAACGCGAAAGTCGCACTGGTCGGCGCTTCCGGTTACGTGGGCGAGGAATTGGTGCGCCTGTTGCTTGGGCATCCGCATGTCGATCTTGTTGCTGCAACTTCGCGGCAATTCGCCGGCAAAACGCTTGCCGAAATCTTTCCGCGTTTTACCCATGATGAAAAAGCCAACGCGCTCAGGTTCAGTGATGCCGATCCGAAACAGCTGGCCCGCGACGCGGAGATAATTTTTCTGGCTTTGCCGCACGGACTCGCCGCCGAAGTTGCCAAACCGCTCTTGTCAGCCGGCGCGCGCGTGATCGATCTCAGCGCCGATTTCCGGATAAAGGAGGCGGCCGTTTACAAAGAATTTTATGGCGACGATCATCCCGCGCCCGATTTGTTAGGCCAGGCAGTTTACGGTTTGCCGGAAATTTATCGCGACCAAATTCGGGATGCGAAACTCCTGGCTTGCCCGGGTTGTTATCCGACAAGCATTCTCATTCCGCTCCGGCCACTCATTCGGCGGAAAGCGATCGATCGTAGAACAATTTTGGTAACAAGCCTGAGCGGCGTAACCGGCGCCGGCCGCAAAGTGGAGGCCGCCTATCTTTTCTCGGAATGCAACGAAAGCGTGCGCCCGTACGGCGTGCCGAAACATCGACATCTCTCCGAGATGGAGCAGGAATTGTCGACCCTGGCCGGCGAAAAAATCATGATTCAATTCACGCCTCATCTGGTGCCGGTTAATCGTGGAATCGTGACCACGATTTACGCCGATATTGCTGGAGACGTTGTTGCCGTGGAGCCGGCAGTGCTTTTCAGAGGCGCATACGGCCAGGAACCGTTCGTTCGTTTGCTTGGCGACCAGCGTCTGCCCGACACGAAAAACGTCGTCGGCACAAACTTCATCGACATCGCTTGGAAGATCGACAAACGCACGAATCGTCTCATTGTCATGAGCGCGCTCGACAACATCGTCAAAGGCGCGAGCGGTCAGGCCGTCCAATGTTTTAATCTCATGTGCGACTACGGCGAGACGGCGGGATTGCTGTGAGCGGGCAAGATTTTTCGGGTAGCGCACGCGTCTCGCGTGCTGGCGACGGCGTCCTCGCC
>JBAQJG010000573.1:0-2034 GCA_049300145.1 Chthoniobacterales bacterium
AGGCCGAACATACCTTCAAGATCAGCGCCGTCGGCGAAGATCTTGACTGAGAGATTTCCGAGCGAATTCATGGGAACAACCCGCCCAAGTAGAGCCGGAAACGGCATGCGGGCAAGTATTTCTTCCCGCCTCAACCCAATTCGCTTCGTTGAGTTTTAGCATGTCAACCAGAGTCGCGACTCGGCGAACCCGGTATTATTTTTTGAAACTTCTTTTGAGATCAAACGTCCAAACTGAGTCTTCGGAGATAGTGACCCGTTGATTGTTTGTGAACAGCCGCCTACACTGCGCGCGTAAAATCCTGCCAGCTTTATGAGGACTAAAGAAGTTTTGTTTGCATTCCTCCGCCTAGGAATGCTGCCATTGATGATTGTTGGCGTATTCGCGATATCGGCTCAGGCGACCACCGTGAACCCTCTGGATCTTCCCGATCTTGTCAGCAAAGCGGAAGTCATTGCCGACGTAACCGTCACGAATGTACAGCCATATGTCTACTATGCCCAAGACGGCCGAAGTGTTCACACTCGGGTGACTTTCAATGTGAACGGAACACCAATCAAAGGCAATGTCGCCTCCCCCCTCGTTCTGGATTTCGTTGGCGGATCTGTCGGATACTTAAAGATGGCAGTGAGCGGGGTACCGCAACTGCAAGTCGGCCAACGATTGATTATCTTCTCCCATGCGCCAGGTGACTTTTATGTATCACCCTTTATTGGCCTCGATCAGGGGGCCATGAGAGTCGTGCACGACCAGACGACCCAAACGGATCGCGTCCTCCGTTGGTGGGGCCAACCGGTTAACGAAAATGAGCCGATGACGTCGCGTCGGATGAACACCCAACATTCGGAAGCCGAAGCCGCTCAATCTTCCGAACAGCTTGAGAATTTTCTTAACCGCGTGCGAGCGCTCAGGGTCCAATAGCTCCGTCCACTCTTACCTATGAAAAGAATCGCTCTGATTGCTATCGCGGTGGGTCTCGGCATCCAATCATCCCGCGCCTATCAACTCGAGGGACAAATATGGAATGTCGGCGCGATCGGAATCGTTATGAACTTAAACGCAACGCAATACCGGTTGACCGATCCTCGCAATTTTCCGCTGACCGACGGCTCCTATACCTATCAGCAGGTTTATTGGCGAGTTGCTGCAGATTGGGACCAATATTTGCTTCGTTTTCAGATTGCTCCTTGGCGCGGTTTGAATCCGAACGGCGGCGCTTTTGGGAATGGCCTCAATAACATTTCTTTCGGAGTTAGCGCCTTCGGTAGCAAATTGGATATCGATACGTTGGCGGTGACAGACTATTACTACAATCCGAGCGACAACTTTTTCATCGAAGCCGACACCATATACAATGCGAATATTCGTTGGAACTCCTACCGTGGGGGACTCTACCCTCGGGCGATGGATATTCGTCGGGTCATGCTCCACGAGACTGGACATATGATCGGCCTGGATCACCCGGATACGGCTGGCCAACAAGTCAACGCCATCATGAACTCGATCGTCAGCAATACCGATGATCTGACCAATGACGACGTCACAGGAGCGCAATCTCTTTATGGTGAACGCGCCGCTCCTCCGCCGCCGCTCCCATACAATCCGAACGGCGTGGAAGAAGACTAGCTCGCGAATAGATCCGGCGTCGCCGGGCTGTGGCGAAACAGGCCGTAGTTACGAAAAGCTATGGCGGACCGGCTACGAATAAATGGATCCAATTCGCGTCCATTAGTGTTTATTTGCGATTGTTTCTCTCGAACCTTGGCTCCGGCCGAGAGCGTTCGACTGAGCTCACGTCGAATCTCGGCCTAAAGATTGGGCCTATTCTGCGATGTGCTTTTTGAGATCTCTGTGGTTGAGTTTCGGTAAGCCGCGTGCGCACGGAACCGTCCAAGATTTTATCCGAAGCAACGCAACGAGGCCGGTCTCGGTTCATCGACTCGTTGCGGGGTATATCGATTCTGCTGGTTGTCCTTTATCACGGCGACGATTTTTTCACTGTTCAGGCGTCCCCCCTTGCACCCGTGTTTCCAA
>JBAQJG010000574.1:0-1894 GCA_049300145.1 Chthoniobacterales bacterium
AGCAGGGCTTGTGCACGCATGATCATTCCGGCGATGCAATAGCCGCATTGCGCGGCCTGCTCCTCGATGAAGGCGCGTTGCAAGGGATTGGGGTTGCTCTTGGTGCGGAGCCCCTCGATCGTGGTGATCTTTCGACCTTGCAGCGCGATCACCGGGGCCAGACAGGAAAAGACCGCCTCGCCGTCGACGATCAGCGTGCAAGCCCCGCACTGCCCGAGACCGCAGCCGAATTTTGCACCATTGAGCCCGAGTTCGCCGCGGAGAACATAAAGAAGCGGCGTAGCCGGATCGACATCGAGCTGATGTTGCTGGTCGTTTACCGTGAGCGTGATCATGACCGCTCCTTGCCTTGCCGGAGCTCGCGGATACGAGCTTCGAGATTATCCCAGGCCGGCTGATCGCTGTAATTCTCCCGAACATAGCCGAGTAATGCCGCGAGCTGTCCGTCGGTAAACGCATTATCGAAGGGTGGCATCAAAGGCCCCCTCTGGCCTTCGTCCGGATGAATGCCCTGCAGGACGATAAGGATGGCATTTGTCGGGTCGGACCCGCTAACAGCGCTGCTGAGGGCGAGATCGATGCCGCGCGGCGGGACCATGGAGGGGCCGCCGACATGGCAATTCGCGCAGGCGCCGGCGAATAAGGTGGCCCCGAAGTTGCCGGGATGCTCATTTGCCGGGCCCGTTTCGTGGTGGCTCGCGCGGGCCAAAACTTCATCGATGCGGTGACGTCGCTCGGGCAAAATCGGGCGTTGTAATGAAGCAAGATAGGTCGCTATCGCGTCCACATACCGCTCGTCAACCCGTGACAAATCATCTGTCACTGATTGCATCGGCCCGGCTGCGGCGCCGTGCTCCGCGTCCCAGCCTTGATGAAGGTAAGAGAAGAGTTGCTGCGTGTCCCAGGGCAGCGGGGCAGGGGAAACCGCGTTTAGAGCCGGCGCTTGCCAACCTTCCGAGACGCCGCCCGCCAGCGCACTACCCCTCTTCTCGGCGCCAAGGAAGTTGCGAGGTGTATGGCAGTCGCCGCAATGCCCTAGCCCTTGGACCAGATACGCGCCCCGGTTCCATTGGGCAGTCTGCTTGGGGTCCGGCTCGAACGGCGCAGTATCGAGAAAGAGCAGATTCCACACTGTCACGACCCGGCGCATGCTCAACGGAAATGGCAACGCATTGGCCGGCGGCCGGCTCTCGACCGGCATGCGCGTCATTGCGAAGGCATAGAGCGCCCGGATGTCGCCGTCGCTGAGTTTGGCATAATGATCGTAGGGAAAAGCGGGGTAGAGATTGTAGCCCTGGCGCGAGATGCCCTCCCGCATGGCGCGCCGGAAAGCCTCCTCGGACCAGGAGCCGATGCCGGTTTTCGGATCGGGTGTGATGTTCGTGCTGTAGACCTTTCCGAACGGCGTCGGGATCGCCCGGTTTCCGGCATAGGCCGGCCCACCCGGTACAGTATGGCAGACGTCGCAATTGCCGATGGCGGCGAGCTGTGCGCCTTCTGAGACCAGCGTTTTGTCGAAGGCTGGGCGGCTGGAAACATCGATTGCAGCGATTTCGGCACGGCTCGACAACAGAAAAAAGCCGCCCACGGCTAGGGCAAGCACGACCAGGATGCCGAATAGGAAACGCGCTATCCGCATCGGCGCTGTTGCCGCGAGGCAATTAAGCTGGGTAGTCGGTCGCGTAATATCGGCTCGCGCTTCCGGTGAACCGACCTTATGTCCGGGATCTGCATCGTCCCATGTTCGGCGCAGCGCAGTGCTACAAGGGGGTTGCGGCGGCCGGGAGCGGATTGCGATCGTCGCGCAACTTATAGAGCAGGTCGCCTTCTATCGCCTGACGCGCGGCCGCGATGCCGATCCCGAAAATCCGGGCGGCGTTCTCGCCGAAGATCT
>JBAQJG010000575.1:0-2404 GCA_049300145.1 Chthoniobacterales bacterium
GTATCAACTCACCGAGCGACCGAAAGTGGCGCAATCGTTCACGCCTCTCTATGCGCAGCCGCTTTTCTGGACCGCGCAGTTCATTCCTCTGCTTGCGCTCCTCGGCTTGGTCTCCTGGAAATCGACACAAGCACGCCGCGAGAACCGCGAGGCGCAACGCGTCGCCGCGTTGCAGCATGAAGCGGCCGAATTGATGCGGAAATTGCGCCGCGACGATTCTTCGCCGCAGGAATATTTCTCGCAAGCATCCCGTGCCGTCCGCGTGAAAACAGCGCTGGCGCGCAACGTCGATCCAAACACAGTGGATGCCGAGACTGCGGCGGCCGCATTCCAACTGGACGAGGATTCACGCGAACGGTTACGGCGCTTGTTTGAGCGCAGCGACGAGCTGAGTTACAGCGGGGCGCACAACGGCGCTGGAGGGATTTCTGCGGAGAACCGCCGTGAAGTTCTGGAGTTGATCGAAAATTTGCGCCCATGAAACCGATGCCCGCGTGTTTTGGAAAGCTGGTGCCCGGCTTCGCAGAGCGAACCTTCTATAGCGTGATCATTTGCGCGTTTCTTATTTCATCGGCATTCGCTCAGTCGGATGCGACATTTGCCAATGCGAACCAGGAATATGCGCAGGGCCATTTCCAGGAAGCGATCGACGGTTACGACCAGCTTGTTCGCTCAGGACAATGGAGCGCAAATTTGTTTTATGATCTCGGCAACGCTTACTTCCGCACGGGAGATTTCGGTCACGCGATCTTGAATTATGAGCGTGCGCTCACGCTGGATCGACATCATCCGGAGGCGGACGCGAATTTGCGGATTGTCCGCGACGAAGCTCGCGCGCTCGAACTCACATCGACTTTGGCAGAGCGCTACTTGAAATTCGGGAACGTGAATCAATTCACGGTTGCAGCCGCAATTGCCCTGTGGATCGCAACCTTCTGCATCGTCGCATTGATCTTTGCGCGACGGCGGTCTGGCGCTGTAATCGCATTGTCGATTGTTTCACTGTCGATTTTCGCGGGAGCAGTTTTTGCCATTTGCGAACTCGACAACGGCAGCCACGGTCGCGCCCTGGCGATTGTGACAGGGATGAATGTGCAAGCTCGCGTCGCGACCGCGGATAATGCGAACAGCGTTCTGGTGTTGCCGCCCGGCAGCGAAATTCGCGTTCTGAGTAATCGAGGCGATTGGATTTACGCGGCTCTGCCAAATAGTTTGCGCGGCTGGGTTCCGGCCAAGAGCGCGGAAGCAGTGCGATTGTAATCGCGATTGGCTTCCGAAACAGACGCCCTCCGAGCGTTTAACAGTGAACGTTCAACGTTCAACGTCGAATGCGCAACATTCAACGTCCAACCAACGGCCCATGAAATTGAGCAGCGAATCGCCCGGTTGAGAAGAAAGTAAATGCTTACATCTTGAACGGCGTATGAACGCCGAGATGGACATTGGGACCGACAAGAAGGCGCTCCAGATTAATCTGGACGCGAAGGAGTACGGGACGTTTGTCGAGATCGGCGCCGGCCAGGAAGTGGCGCGCCGGTTCTTCCGCGTGGGCGGCGCGGCCGGCACGGTCGCCAAGACGATGTCGGCTTACGATATGACCTTTAGCGATGCAATTTACGGACCGACCGATCGATATGTGAGTCGCGTTCGGCTCCAAACCATGCTCGATCGCGAGTACGATCTTTTGCTGGAGCGCTTAAACGAGAAGCTCGGAGGCGAGCGCACGTTTTTTGCTTTTACCGACACCGTGGCAGCGCGCAGCTTCAAACAGCACAATGAATCGCACGGCTGGCTTGGCGTGCGCTTTCAGGCGGAGAAGCGTAGCGACCCGAGCCAGATCATCATTCACGTGCGCATGCTCGACGAGACGAATGTAGATCAACAGGAAGCGCTGGGGGTCATCGGTGTGAATTTGCTCTACGGCGCGTTTTACTATCGCGAGCCGGAAAAATTAATCTCATCGCTCCAGGAAAACCTTGCGCCGGGCAGGATTGAAGTGGACATGATCAAGTTTTCCGGCCCGGCCTTCTGCAACATCGACAATCGTCTCATGAGCCTGCAGCTGGTCAGCCAGGGCTTGACCAACGCGGTGATGTTCACGGCGGATGGCGAGACGGTGCAGCCGACGGAAGTTTTTCACAAAAAGGCGATCCTGGTTGAACGAGGTAGCTTTCGGCCCGTCACTTACGCGACCAATGACATGCTGGATGGGGCGCGCCGCGTCTTTCTCACGCAGTCAAGTTGCTCGGAGCAAGACTTGGTCGTGCTCATGGAGATGACGCTTGAGAATCTGCTCGCGGAGGGCCAGCTCAATCACGCCGATTTTCTCGCCCGCGTTGACATTCTCGGCGCGCTTGGACGAACAGTTTTGATCTCCAAATTTGGCGAATACTACCGGCTGGCG
>JBAQJG010000576.1:0-1893 GCA_049300145.1 Chthoniobacterales bacterium
GACGAGGGCCGCGGAGATATCAGGATCAGTCGCCTCCCATTCAACCATGAGGTTTTGCGCCTTCTCGAAATCGGTGTCTTCCACCATTACTTTCGCATTCGCCTGCGGGCGCGACATAAAGCCAACCTGCTGCAACGGCGCCTCATTGTGAACATCGGCTCGTAACCCTGCATCGTGGAAGCGCCGTTTTAATTGCCTCGCCTTGGCCGGATCGTTGAACGTGGCAATCGTCACCATAAATCTTGTCGCATCCGCGGGATTAACATCGTGTGATCAAACATCAACTAACGGCGAAGTGCAAGATTTGGTGTCAGGTGCCCGGAGGAAACCATTTGTAAAGCACCAAATACACAAGCACGCCTGTGACTGAGACATAGAGCCAGATCGGGATCGTCCAACGCGCGATTCGCTTGTGACGATCCCATCGCCGCCGAAACACCTGAATAAGGGTGATAACCACCAGAGGCAGCGTCACAAAAGCAAGCAAGACATGCGTAGCCAGTATGGGAAAATAAATAGCGGCAATCCATCCCCTGTATCCCGAAGATTTTTCCCCGACGTTGGCGTGATAAATAATGTAGCCCGTCAGAAAACAAGCCGAGGAAACGACAGCGGTGATCATGCACGCCATGTGCCGGCGCCACGCGCCATGCCGGATGAAATACCAGCCCATTGAAATGAAGACCGTGCTGATCAAATTAAACGACGCGTTAACAGCAGGGAGATCGGAGATTGAAATCACGTTGAAGCGTTGAACCGTTAAAACGTTACATTGGCCTATCGCTTCGACGCTTCAACGATTTAACGATTATCAACCCCATGCCGCTCGTCCTCGAACCACCGCAGGTTCGGCCGCCTCGACAGCCTCGAAAATCAACCTGGGCACATCGAATCGCCGTGGCCTTCGTGCGCCTCGTGATTCTCGGCGTAGTTCTTGGAGTTGGCGGCGGAGGGTACTACCTCGCCAAGAGAGGATTTGGCCGTCAATGGCGCTACCGGGTCGTGGATGAATTGCGCAAGCACGGAGTCGAAGCCAATATCGGGCGCCTGACGCTGGACCCGTTTCGCGGTCTGGTCGCAAAAAATGTACGGATTTTTGATTACAAGAATCGCGAGAACATTCTGGCCCTGATCAGCGAGGTCTCGCTCGACATTAATTACGCTGCGCTCATCCATCATGAGCCGTTTCTCAACGCACTCGACGTACGGGATGCGCAAATCATTCTTCCATTCAAGACCGCGGATGAAAAAGGGGACAGAGCTGTGCTCACCAACTTGCGCGCCCATGTTTATTTTCCGCCAGAACAAATTTACGTTAGTCAGGCGGAAGGAATCTTTTGTGGGATTCGGATTTCGGCCAGTGGACAGCTAATTAAGCGCGAGAATTATCAACCGTCGCCTGCGCTTTCAGCTGAAGAATGGCAGAAACGATTGTTGATGGCACAGCGCGTGGTGAACGAACTGCAAAAGTTCAGGTTTCCCACTACGCGTCCCTCTCTACAGATAAAATTTAGCGGAGACGTCGCTGAGATCGAGAAGGCGCGCGTCGAGGCAACCCTTCGCGGCGATCGGCTGCTACGAGGCAGCTATGAAATGAGAGAGCTCTCCGCAGTTGCAGAATGGAACAATCAACAGCTGACCATCGCACATTGCGAATGGAG
Source organism: Chthoniobacterales bacterium (assembly GCA_049300145.1). Classification (GTDB taxonomy): domain Bacteria; phylum Verrucomicrobiota; class Verrucomicrobiia; order Chthoniobacterales; family UBA10450; genus AV133. The sequence continues at coordinate 1,662 of JBAQJG010000576.1, forward strand.
CGATGACATGGGCAGTTTTGTCGGGCGCGCCAATTGGAATGTGCGAGGCAGCAACGCGAGTTTCCAAACGCGCAGCAGTCTGGATTTGAAAGCTTTTCTTGATGCATTCGGACTGGGCGAGCCGTTTGCCAGCATTGAATTTCAAGCGCCGCCAGCGATTGAGGTTTCCGGCTGGGTAAATTTTGGATCAGATCGCTTCAGGCCAAAGATCATCGGACACGTTGCTTTTGGC
>JBAQJG010000577.1:0-4171 GCA_049300145.1 Chthoniobacterales bacterium
CAATCAGCGGAAAGTTCAGTGCGCACGCTTCCTCAATAAACGGATTCAGCTCGCGCTCGTAAATGCCGAGGAGCTTTGGAACGTACGCGCTGCCAAAGGCGTCGTCGATATATCGCATGCCGGCAAATGGACCTTTGGGAATGCGTCCGCCCGTTCGTGAGCGAACGAGATGCTCGAGATAGCCGATTGGGCGCCAGCGCGCGGGAATAACCGAGCGAATAAAATCGGTGGTCACGTCGTAATCACGGTAGCGCCCTAAGTTCCTCTTGAAGTTCGCGAACCACGCTGGCTGGAATCGACTGCGGCGTGGCGCCGGGATCGAAGCCCTGCCGTGTGCGATCCAGCATGGGCAGGCAGAATGCATGAACAAATCGCTGGAGCAGGCGGATGTGCGGCGCGCGCAAATGATTCGTTAGGCTCACGAGCGGCAATTTCGTTCCCGGTTCCCAAAATTTTAAGCCCGCTGAATCGTCCAGCGTAATGAATTTTTTCCATTCCCGCTCAACCCAGTGATGCAATTCTGGCCGAGTCCAATTCGCGCGGTTCTCTTCGTCACTCATCATGATCGCGCGCAATCGGCAGCGACGTTCCAGCTGGACCGGATCGCGATGCGGATAATGTCGAATGGGCAATCGTTCGCGCGCGACGAATCCGGCGTTGAATGGAAATGAGACCGTTGGCGGCCATTGCATCGTCTCGCGGTAGCGACAGAGGCGCGGCTCGCTGTACTGGCTGATCGTGTAATGGCGGCGACGTTCTTCGATCGGCTGTTTTCGATCTTGCAAGGTTTCTTCCTCACGATTCCAGGCATCGACCTCCGATTGGAGTAAGCGAAAATCATAATACTGATGATAAGCGACCGTCTCATGTTCGCGCATCCAATTCTTCACGAACTCCGGCGGCGATATGTGGTGAAACTCGTCCGCATCGACGCGCAGAAACCAATCGCCAGCGCGCATTTTCTGTCGGGCGATGTGAAACATGTAGCTGCGCAGCCGCGTCTCAGAAAAATAAACCGGCTCCTGGCGCATCGGCACTACGCGTTTGTTGTTGCCGGCGAAGTCTTGAACGATCTCCCACGTGTTATCAAGGCTACCGGTATCAAACACGTAAATCGCATCCGCCCATTGCAGCGCCTTCTGCAAACACTGGCCGACGATGTCGGCTTCATCGCGCACCGGCAGTAAGCCACAGAAACGCGGCATCACGAAAAAGGGTTGGTCGCGACTGCGAAAAGCTGCCGCCGGTGTTTGATGAGCGCGAGTATCCAAAAGGCGAATGGTCCCAGTCCAACCTTCATCAATGGAAACAAACTTGGGTGCCAGGCCGAGGTAATGACGCGGCATTCGTTCACTTCGAAGCCCGATTCGAACAGGACGTTCGCAAATAAGCGTGGCGTCCACGTCTGAAGATGGTGATCCGAATCGTCGCGTTTCCAGTCACGCTGATAGGCGGCGCGCGCATCGTCGATGGGCAACTTCACGACCAGTCTCCCGCCTGGCTTTAAGTGTGCCCGCAGTTTTTCGAGTGCCGAGCAAGCGTCGCGCACGTGCTCGAGAACGTGATTGCTCACAATGACATCGTAGCGCGGTTCGCGTACCAGCGCGTCAAACGAGGAGAAAACCGTGAGTTGCTGAAGACGCGCTATTGACGCCGAGGCGGGGTTAACCTCCAATCCCTCGGCACGCTGCACCATCTGTGTGATTAAGCGCAAAATGCCGCCATTACCGCAACCAAAGTCCAGGACAACATCTGTCCCTTTCAGGTAGGGACGAAAATACGCAAAGTCGATCGCATACCCTGGATTCAATGGGTCGCTTTGCCTTTGAGCCGCGTACTGTTCTCCTCGCGCGCCGGCGTAGTGTTCGCTAGTCTTCACTTCGATTCGCTCATGATGCGGCGCAGTTCGGCTTTATCGCAAATCGGCTTGCGATTCAAACGCAACCACGCGCGATAAACGTGCGACGGAACGGGATGACGATTCTTTTTGATGTTGCGCCAGCCAGCCATTGCCATCACCCACCAAATCGGCTCGCGTATTGCCCAATCGAAGCCTTGGGACACCGCAAAGATCAGTTGTCGACAAACGCGGTAACCGACCATGAAAGGCAGCCATGGCCATGGGCACCGCAGGCAAACGCTCCAGAGTTCATTGCGCGCGTGCAGATGGTGGCGTGGCAAGGGTTGCCGGCGCGAGGCCGTAAGATAATGCCTAACGCGGAGTGTGGGCTCGAACCAGACGCCGAAACCCAGCGAGTAACACTGCAACGCGTAGTCAGGTTCTTCGTACATGTGCTCGAAAAACAAAGGAAATTTGGCGTGCCCACCGTAGAGCGATCGCTTCATCGCGGCCGCGCAATTTGGATAGGCGGAAACATACTGCCCGCGCGATAGATCCACCGCAGGTCCAGCGGGCGTAGCATCCTCGCCGCGTAACTCCGTGAACGTAATTACAGCAGCTTCAACGTGAGACTTAAAAGCCTCTCCCAGACGCGATAGAAAATCTCGATCAACCGGATAACTGTCGTCATCGAGGCTCAGGACGATATCGCTTTGAGCGAGCCGCAACAAACGGTCGCGCGAGAATACCGAACCATGGGCGGGTTCGTTCTCGATCAGCGTGCAACCCGGAAATTCATTCCGCACCATTTTCACTGTCTCATCTGTGCATCCGTCGGCGCAGACCAAAATTTCGCCTGCTCGCGGGTCGAGCTCGAATAATTTTGTAAGTGTCCGCCGCAATTCGAGGCAACGGTTGAATGTCGTAATCATGACTGAGATTTTCATGCACGTGCGGGCTCATGTTCTTTCGCTGCGAACGACTCTAACGCGGCAATCAGGCGCTCACCGTAACGTTCCCATGTAAACCCTTGCGCGCGTTCGCGTGCCGCGTGTGCCATCCGGTCGCGTCTTTGTCGATCTTCGACGATCTCGGTGATCGCGTTCGCCAATGTTTCGGGATCACGCGCTGGTACGATCCGGCCTTCGAGGCCGTCACGCACAACGGAGCCTGCCTCCGGCGTCGTCACGATCGGTAGACCGGCCGCCAGCGCTTCGTAAATCACGCCGGCCGACCCTTCTGCCAGTGATGGAAGCACGACAATGTCAGCGCCAGCAAATTCCTCGGCAATTTTCTCACGCGACGCTCGGCCGAGGAAATTCAGATGACGACACGCTTTTTGCGATCTCACGCTCGCCGGTGCATTGCCCGCGATTCGAAATTCGCCGCGAAAATTCCGTGCGAATAATTTGTCGGCCGCGAAACCAAGGTAGTGAATGCCTTTGCGCAACTCTGCTGTTCCAGCAAAAAGAATGCGCGCGCGCACGGGCCGATTGCAAACCGTAAACCATCGATCATGTACACCGTACGGAACCAGAGCCGTCTGTTCGCGGCGAAATCCAAAGTTCGCAATCGCGTCTTCGCGTACTGCCTCCGAGGGACAGAGAACGTAATCGGTGCAATGGAAGAGTGGACGTTTGCCGAGCACTTGCTGAGTAATGTTATCGTAGTCGGGTAGGTCCGGTTCCCAACCCGGAAATTGGCTGCGCTCGTCTGAGAGAATGCGATCCGTGCTGAGAAGAATGTAGAGCTCGGAGACGATTTGCAGCCCTGCTCGTTTGGCTGCGAAAATAAGCGTGGGGAATTCGTCGAGAAAAGAATGCAACCATGTCGCATTGCCGAAGCCCTCGGCCGCCATTTTTTCCCCAAGGCGGCACTGCCAGTGGAGGTTGGCGCGATACAACTGCGCGGCGTCGGCGCCTGCGGTTAGCGTTCGCAGAAAATACGAAATGTTCGGTTGCCAAAAAGTCCGCGTTTTGCTAACGAGTTCAGGAGGCAGGTGCCGCGAGCGAAGACGCTGGATCGCTTGCGGACGTCCAATCAATCCATCTGCGGCGCAGACCAATTTGCCCAGACCGGCGTTAGTGCAGATATCCGTATAGAAACGTTCGAGTAGGCCGGCGCGCTGCAGAATCACCGGAACCGCATAGCCTCGCCGTGCTCCAGTATGGGCGACGATGAATCTCATTGGCCCCGAAGTTGATTCATTTTTTCGATCCAGCGCGCGCAAAATTGGAAATAAATTCTTTGCCTGGCTACCAGCCGCAGCCGTGCGCGATTCAGGAAAAGAACATCTCCATGTGTGCGAAAAGCCAGGTTGCAGCAATCGAA
>JBAQJG010000578.1:0-5895 GCA_049300145.1 Chthoniobacterales bacterium
GAATAAAACTGCAAATGAAACCAATGAAGTGTAAACAATGAACAGGAAGTGTTACCCATGTTCTGACCCAAAAGTGTTACCGATGTTTTGACTGCGCCCCGCATCGGTTTTGCACCTGACGTCTGACCTCTGACTTCCGACCCCTGCTTGCCGCGCCGTAGTCCCGCGGCCGCGGGACAAAGGCGGAACGAATTACATTTCGCTTTCCCAGTCCTCTGCCGTTGCCTTTCTGGCTTTTAATCTTGCACCGCTGGCACGCGCGTAGTTGGGCTGTAAGAATTCGTCGGTCGCAGGACAAGGCGGTCCGATTCCCACGTCGCGGTAAATATATAAACGTGGCCCGATTGTAGTGTCAGACGCATCGACGTTGGCCGGCGGGAGCCGGTGTTTGGGAGAGCGAGCACGGTTAAAACATGACGGCCGGCTGACAAAACCCCTCCGTAATGCTGGTTCCGCGGGATATCGGCAACTCGCGTGCCGTCTATCGACAACCGGACGACCAGATCGGTTCTAAAATTCGGCGCCCTTTGCACAATTAAACGCGCGCTTGGGTGTCTGCCGGGGGCCGGACTCGCCGTGGCGACGCGACTGCTCGCCTGGATCTCAGCGGCCGGGACTGCGATCGTCCAAACCAAAGCGAGAACCCAAAAGGTCCTGGAACTGTTGTTCATCCCTCAAACGTAACTGCGTCGAATCTTCTCGCCACCCTTCGTCCCGTCCGCTTGAACGATTTAACAACACGTGCGTGCGGGGACGCCGCCGGGTGGACTGCACCTGCTCAGCCTGCCCGCCGTGACGGGCGAACGCTTTCGGAGTTGGTCGCATGGTGAGGCGACCGAGCGATTGGGAAATCGCGAGTCAATGTAACGATTCAACGAATCAACGATTTAACGATGTAACGATTCAACGAATTACATTTGCCTTTCGCCGTCGCCTGACTTCTGACCTCTGACATCCAACTCACCGACAAAGAGACGGAAAGTTTGATATTCCAATCTGGAAGATGCTCGACATCGGTCAGCCGGCGTGATGTTTGTGAAGCAGAACCCCACCAACACCAAAGAGAAAAGCTATGAACAAATATATCGCGGAATTTATCGGTACCTTCTTCCTCGTCCTCACTGTCGGTTGCACTGTTATCCCTGGCGCGGCAGGCGTCATCGCCCCGTTGGCGATCGGCGCGTCACTCATGGTCATGGTCTTCGCTACCGGACACATCTCCGGGGGACATCTCAATCCCGCCGTCACGCTCGCTGTCTTTTTGCGTGGCAAATGCCCGGCCAAAGATGTGATCCCATATTGGATCGCGCAGGTCGCAGCCGGCGTGGTTGCCGCCTTGGCCGCCGTCTTCCTTTGCGGCAAGAGCGGCACTCCCATGGAGATTACAAATGTGCCTGCGGCGCTGGTAGCAGAGTTTGTCTTCACTTTTGCGCTCGCTTTCGTTGTGCTCAACGTCGCCACGGCCAAAGGCACGGCGAACAACTCCTTCTACGGGCTGGCCATCGGTATGACCGTGATGGTTGGCGCATTCGCGGTCGGCGCCATTTCCGGCGGCGCCTTCAATCCGGCCGTCGCCGTTGGCATCGGTGTGATGAAGGTGGTAAACATCCCCCAAATTTGGATCCACATCGTCGCTGACCTTTTCGGCGGAACCGTCGCTGCTTTCGCCTTCAAGGTCGTCAATCCCGGCGACATCTGAAATCTGAAACCTCCCGTCTCTCAACACTGACTTGTCACGCCGTAATCATTTGAAGGCGTGTCGTCGTTTCCGTAATTTGAACATTCGGCGTTGAGCGTTGGGCCCACTCTCCGTCGTCGCTACCCTCGCGACTTTATCTTCTATGTCGCGCATCCCGTGCGCTCCATTCCGCTTTCTCGTCACGCCGTAATCGTTTGAAGGCGGATCAGCGTTTTCAGCGTCCCCCATGCTGGCGTAAGAATTCCGCGACCTCGGGTTGTTTGAACTCGAGCGCGATCGCGAGCGGCGTTGTGCCCGCATCATCTTTCGCGTTCACGTCCGCGCCGCGTTCCAGGAGAAGCTTGGCAAACTCCAACTGACCACTGCCAGCTGCTTCGTGCAGCGGTGTTGTGCCCTCTTCTCCGCGCGGACTCACATTCGCCCCTCGATCCAGGAACAGCCGACCGAACTCGATCTTTTTCATCACGACCGTCCCCTGCAACGGAGTCGCAACTAACCCGTTTCTCGAGATAGCATTGATGTCCGCCCCTCGATCCAGGAGGAGCTTGACCAGATCGATGCCGTCGAAGTTGGCCAGATGCAGCGCCGTCCATCCGTCGGGTGAATAGGCATGCGCAAGCTGCGGATCCTTATCCAACAACTGCCGGACACGGTCGATCCGTCCGGTAGCAGCCGCTTCGAAAATATTCGGTTCGACACCCGAGCTGATGAAGAGTTCGGCGATCTCTTTGTGTCCGGCATACACCGCATACAAAGTCGCCGTAATCCCCTTCTGGTTCGACGCCGTCGCCAGTGCCGGGGTTTGTTTCCGTAATTCTTTGACCTTGGCAATGTCACCTTTTTTGATCGCATCGAAAAACTGTTGCCGCTGCTGATCCGGCTCAGCCGCGCCGGTGTTCTTCTGTTCGGCAGCTGGCAAACCGGAGAACGCCAGGGCAATAACCGGGAAAATCCAAAATACGAGCTCTGTTTTTGTTTTCATCGGAACCGACTCTAGCCCGGTCCGGTGAGATAAACTTCTTCGATCTTGCTATTTTCAGCCGGCGGCACTGAGTGCCGGTTTCGCCAGGCGCGCGGTGACATTCCACAAAGACGATGGAAAAGCGCGCTGAACGAACCGAGGCTACTGAATCCGCAGTCCAAACAGATCGACGTCACCGGGATTTCAGTTCTCTCGAGCAAAAATTTCGCGCGCTCCAATCGGCGTTCCATGAGGTAATGATGCGGCGACTGCTGAAACGCGGCTCGAAAAACTCTGAGCAGATGGAACGGCGACAAACACGCAGTCTTTGCTGCATCGGACAGACTGACGCGTGTGCTGAGATGCGCGTGCAAGTAATCGCGCGCCAGGTTTACTCGTCGCCAAAGCTCTTCGCGTGTTGCCAATCGCGCCGCCGGCAGCTCATTCAGCGCGCGTCTGACCGTGTACTGGGTGGCCACCATCGAAGCGAGCAATTCCCGAAGTTCTTCCTCCAGCCAGTTGTCGTCGATTGGGTCCGCGCTTTTAAAAGCCGCACGCAACGCGCGCACCTTTGGCGAAACCGTGTTGTCATTCGATGTGTATCGGGAAAAAAACGAGACCGTACCGTTCGTATTGTTTGTCGGATCGGCAAGCAAATGTTCATCCGATTTCGTCGAGCCCCGCGTCACCTCGTCGGCCAAACCTTTCGGAAACCAGAGCACAAACGTCTCGACCCGCGTCGGGGATGCAATCTCGATCGAGTAGGGCTGTTTATCGTTCAGGATCAGATATCCGCTGTCATCCACCGCGACTTCAGCGCGCCCGAATTTGTAGAGTGCGCGCCCGTTGAACATGCATTTCAGCGAAAGCGGCAGACCCGGCGTTTGCGCAAAATAGGTAAAACCGCGTCCGCTCATGAACACGCTGCGCTGCAACGAGCTATACTGATCAATCGCCACGAAATTTGATTAGGCTCCGGATAGCGAGATTACCACACAACGCCGCCGAGCGGAAGTTGGCCGTTCAGTGTTCGACGTTGGGCGTTGGAAGTTCGGCGTTCGACGTTCGCTGCTCATCTCTGCCTCAGCTTTCCCGTGACGCCGTAATCGGTGAAGGCGGATCAGCGCTTCAGTCCAGGCATGGTGAAAGAGATCGCGTTGAGTTCCGCGGCCAGGGTCTTTGCCTGCTCAGCAGTGAGTTCGACCAGCGGCGGTCGCACCGTCCGCCACGCTGGATCGTTCGCGTAAATCGCGATGCCCTGCTTCAACGCGCTTATCATCGGATACTTCTTGCCGAAAATGTCGCGCACGACATTTAGCTTTGCCTGCTGGTCGTCGGCATCTGCATTCTTCCATTCTGCGTAGAGCTTGTGAATTGCGGCCGGGTTGACGTTAGCGGTCGCGGAAATGGTGCCGACGCCACCATTTCGCATTGCGGCGAGCAGGAAAGATTCGCTGCCGACAAACACGTCGAAGCCGGATTTGCCGAACGCGTCGAGGAAAGTCTTGGTGTTGTTCCAATCGCCCGAACTGTCTTTCATCCCGGCGATGGCGTTCGGATAGGCCTTGAGCAGGCGCTCGACGAGGCCGGTTGTGATGCCGACCACCGCGACCGGCGGGATGTGGTACAGATAAATTCTCAGCCGCGCATCGCCGACGCGCTGTACGACTTCGCTGAAGTGGCGGTAGAGACCTTCTTCGCTGACACCCTTGTAATAGAAAGGCGGCAGCATCAAGACACCCGTGCAACCATGCTTTACCGCCTGCGATGTGAGCTTGACGGTTTCCGTGATCGAGCAGCGACCGGTGCCAGGCATCATGCGCGACGTATCGACCCCGGCCGCGACCAACGCATCGAGCAGAGTCGAACGCTCTTCAACCGCCAGCGAGTTCCCCTCGCTGGTGGTGCCGAACACGGCGAGCCCGCAGCTCTGCGAGAGCAGCCATTTGCAATGCGCGATGAATCGTTCCCCGTCGGGAGAAAGATCGGCGTTGAACGGAGTGACGACCGGTGCCAGAACCCCGCGTATACGCGCGCTTTGAATCATCGCTTCTCCTTTAAAGGTAGATCGTAATGCCGTAATTCGTACCTCGAAAGCAGTCGCCGCCGCCATGCTCGCCGCCCACTCAGCCTGCCCGCCGTGGCGGGCGAAAGCTTTCGGAGTAATCAGTGTAGGCGGCCGTCCTCCTCATTGGGCGTTGGATGTTGGATGTTGAGTGTTGGACGTTGTCGTCTCCGTTCTGATTGTGACCACATCCCAGAGGTACCGTCGTTCCGATTCCCTGCCGGTCGCATTCACCGAGCAAGGCGTCGCGATGCTTTCCAGCGTGCTGCGCAGCTCCCGCGCCGTTGAAGTAAACATCGCCATTATGCGCACATTCGTTCAACTCCATCGGTTGATGGACACGAACCGCGGTTTGGCCCGCAAGATTGATGCGCTCGAACGGAAGTACGACGAGCAATTTTCGGTTGTCTTCGCCGCAATCAAGGAACTCATCGCTCCGCCTCCGCCACTCAGGAAAACAATCGGATTTCATCCGTAAATAATGCGCCGCTTCCCTCATTTGGCTTGCTAACAATCTCGGCACTGACAACTCGCCAACATGACGTTATACTGGGCGGCGTGAGCGCGTCCGAGATCATCAAAGAACTGCCAAAGCTTAGTGCGGCGGAGCGACAAGCTGTACTCGACAAATTGCGCGACCTCGCGCAAGTGGATGACGACCGCTGGGAGGAGATCATCAACGATCCGACGCCGCGCCCCAAACTGCGAGCCTTCATAGAACAAGCGACAGCCGAAGGCAGTGAGCCACTCGATTTGAATCGCATGTGATTTCCCGAGCTACTCGGAGCTTTTGGCAAGCGTACGAGGAATCGAATGCCGCGCAAAAAAGGGCGGAGCGGCGCGCATTTGCCTTATTTCTGGAAAATCCCGGACACAATTCGCTTCAATTCAAAAAGCTCCACGGTTACTCCGATTATGGGTCGGTGAGAGTAAGCCGGGATATTCGCGCGGTCGGCAAACGGCGCGGTGATACTGTCGAGTGGGCATGGATCGGTACCCACAACGAATTCGACAAACTTTTTAGATGAAATTCGGCTCTTTGCCTTTTCGCTTTCAGGATTTCAGCGTTTCAGTTTTCAGCTTCACCGATTCGGAAATTGGGTATCGAAAAATACGCGACAGCGTCGCGTAATTCCGCACGAAGTGAAAGGCCCTGGACAGGTCCACAAC
>JBAQJG010000579.1:0-2995 GCA_049300145.1 Chthoniobacterales bacterium
GTCCATCGGCGAGCGGTGCAAAATTATTCGCCAATCATTTCAGCATTTCGCGCGAACGATGCTGGACTTTTTGTGGAGCCCGCGTCTGACGCGCGAGAATTTCTCGCGTTACATCGAGCTGGAGAACTATGATGAGATCGCGCGTGCCACCGGCCCGGAGCGCAGCGTGATGGTTGCGTGCTATCACTACAGCAATTTTGAATGGCTTAGTCTGGTCTGTGGATTTCTCGGTCTGACCGGTACGATCGTCGCGCAGGAATTCAAGAACTCGCTGCTCGATCCCATTTTCAAAGAACTGCGCCAACAATCCGGGCACGAATTGATTCCGCGCGAGCGAGGGCTCGTTCGGCTTTATAAAGTACTCCGACGGAAGGGACGCACCGCGCTGCTGGTGGATCTTACCGTGCCGCCAAACCAGGGCGCGGTTGCGATCGATTGTTTTGGATTAAAAACCAGTGTGACATCTGCGCACGCCTGGCTGCATGAACGGACCGGCGTGCCGATTGTTCCCGCGCATTGTGAACCGCTGCCGGATGGACGGTACAGGATCATTTTTCATCCGAAGATCGATAACACGGCCGGAATGACACATCAGCAGATCGCGCAAGTGTGCTGGAATTCCTTTGAACCTTATGTGCGGAAACATCCAGCACCGTGGCTATGGATGTACAAACTTTGGCGTTACCGCCCCGTGAACGCCGAGCGGCCTTATCCATTTTACGCGTACGTTCTGCCTCCATTCGACGAGATCCTCCAGCCGGGTCACGCGCCATCGCCTGTTACATCGAGAACTGAGTCACCAGAACTTGCCGATGGTTGACAAAACGACGCGGACCTTTTCCAGTATGGAACTTATGCGACTCATTTCCCCTTTGTTTTTGCTCGCGGCAGCGGCGTGTGCAGCGATGCTAACGAGCTGCGAGACGACCTCCAGGGTATCCGGCGGTAATTACCACGTGACCGCTTATCGCCCGCACGATCCTTCCGCGGTGCGGGTGAAGGTTTCGCTCTCCAGGGAAAATATTTATGTCATGGAAGGCGATCGCTGCTTAATGGCGGTGGCGTGTTCGGTCGGTATTCCGGAGAAACCGACGCCGAAGGGCAGTTTCACCATCTACGCCAAAGAGGAACACAAGCGCTCTGGATCATACGGATTCAGCGTGCAGGGTGATCGCGTTGTTCCCTCTACCGGTGGCGGAGCAGGCCGCTACGTTGGTTACCCAATGGGCTACTGGTGTGAGTTTGCGCCCGCCTACGGATTTCACCAAGGTTTCGTCCACCCCAACCCGCGAACTCACGGTTGCATCCGATTGCACGGGGAAGCTGCGCCGAAGTTTTTTGCCCTCGTGAAGATCGGCACGCCGGTGAACATCGCGACGTCGCAACCGGAAGATGAAACCATTGGTCCGAAAGTGCAGCGGGTGGATGATTCGAAAGCGCCCGATCCCGATCCGCGATTGATGATTACCGACGCGGCGTTCACTAAACCGAGCGGTAATTTATTGGAGTAAGTGCCGGCGTGAATCGCCGCGCGATTTTGTGAGCACGAACCTTATTTCCAGCGGCACGACGGCGCGCGAGAAAGTGAACTTGCGCACGCCGGATGTGATGGCGGCGGTGCAGGAACAAGTCGAATCGCATTATCGCAGCGATATTGTGGAAAAAATCCGCCGCACCGGTGGGGTGCTTTCGGTGGACGAGACGACCGTGCGCCTGGCCAAACAATTCGGTTTTTGCTACGGCGTCGAGCGCGCCATCGATCTTGCTTATGCCGCGCGCAAAGTGTTCAAGGACCGCCGGCTTTTTATCGTCGGTGAGATCATTCACAACCCTGAAGTCAACGAGCAAATCTCCTCGTTAGGTATCAAGAACTTGATGGGGAAAAACAAGCAGGCCGAAATCTCCGATCTGCAACCCGAGGACGTGGTAATCGTGCCGGCGTTCGGAACGGAACTATCGATCTTGCAGCAGATCAAGGAGCGCGGCTGTCAAATCGTCGATACCACGTGCGGCGACGTAATGAGTGTTTGGAAACGCGTCCGCAAATACGCGAGCGAATCTGCCACCTCCATTATCCATGGCAAGGCCGAGCATGAGGAGACCAAGGCAACCAGCTCGCGCGCCCTGGGCGATGGCACGGGGCATTATCTCGTTGTGTTGACGCTCGCCGATACCGATTACGTTTGCGAATACATTCGGCGCGGTGGCGATAAACAGGCTTTTCTCGAGAGATTTCGCGGTGCTTATTCGCCCGGCTTCGATCCGGACGTGCATCTGCAAACAGTGGGCGTGGCCAATCAAACGACGATGCTCCGCGGCGAGACCGAGGAAGTGCAGCGGCGCATCCGGCGGGCAATCGTGGATCGAGATGGGCCGGAGCTGGCGGCAAAGAATTTTCGCTTCTTCGATACGATTTGCGGCGCAACCCAGGAACGTCAGGATGCGTTGCGGGAGCTGTTCAACATCAAAATGGACCTGTTACTGGTCGTCGGCGGCTATAATAGCTCGAACACATCGCATCTGGCCGAGATGGGCGAGGAAAAGTTGCCCACCTATTTCGTGCTCAACGCCTCGCGTCTGCTTTCGCGCGAAGAGATCAAGCATTACAACCTGCACGAGAAACGTGAAGTCATCGCGCAAAACTGGCTGCCGCGTGGCCCGATCGTGGTCGGCATCACTGCGGGCGCTTCCTGTCCGAATAACTTGATCGAAGAAACTTTGATCCGCCTTTTCGAGTTGCGCGGAATCCCGCGCCAGGAACTCGAACTAGCAGCGTAAGATCGCGATGGAGGGACACGCTCCGTCGTGCCCCACAATTTGGGCGCTGCCGACGAAGCGCCCTCCAGGTTGCAAGATCGGCATCTTCATCCGCGCAAATCCTGCTCGCCGTGCGAAATAATTGTGTATGCGCGCAATTTGGAAAGTCATTCGTCATTTCCTTGACATCCAAGATCGACATCGTTCAGCCTGCCAGCCATGAATTCTCTCAATCGAT
>JBAQJG010000580.1:0-9534 GCA_049300145.1 Chthoniobacterales bacterium
GGTAATTGCAGATCGAGCAAAACGAGGGCAGGGGAGTTCGTTTTCAACAGTTTCAATCCCTGGGCAGCAGTGCCCGAAGTTTCAACCTGATAACCGTGCCGGCCGAGGAGGGCCTCGAGCGTCAAAAGAATCGGCCGCTCGTCGTTAATGATCAGGATTCGAGGGTTCTCTGTCATTGAGGGGAGCCCGACACTTTAACTCGGTTCTGCGGATAAAGGTAGTGTAATTGTCGTAAGCAGAACCGATTCCGTTGGGTCATAACGAGCACGCAATTCACCGCCATGAGCTTCGACAATAGCGCGCACCCGATTTAGTCCAAGACCATAATGGCCCTGACTGATTTTCCGAAGCGGTTCGCGCCCCCACTTTTCCGTGGCTAATTCGAATCGCGCTTTCGGTTCACGAAGCGCGAAGACGAACCGGTCGTTGTCGATCTTCGCTGTCGCAACGAGCGGGCCCTGGCCGCGTTCATGTTGAAAAGCATTAGCGAAGAGCTCGAGGAGCGCTTGCTGCAATAGTTGTGGATCGACGTTGAGCGTCGCGTCGCCCGGCTGAACATGCCAGTCGACCACCGCACTCTCGTTCGGGAAATCATGCGTGAATTTTTGGCGCAGATGCTCGGCAAAATCAACCGCTCGATACGGCATAAAGCTCGATTTTATCTGGCCCAAATCCGCCGAAAGTTTTTGCAAAATCGTGCCGAGCCGGCCAATCGTCACCCGCAACCGCTTGATTTCGGCCTTGAGTTCTTCATCTCCTGCTAGCTCACCGATGTAAACGGCTTGCAGCTCCGCCGCGTTCAAATGATTGCGCAGATCGTGACTAAGCTGTCGGACGAACCGGACAATGTCCGTCCATGAAACACTAGACGAATCAGTGTGATCCTCTGAAGTCGCGCTTCCCATATTTCGGCACAAACTTAACCACTATTTCGCAAGTGAGAATTTGTCGTCAGCCGGCTCATCGCCGGCGGTAACTTGGAAATGCGAGTCATTGACCGCCAGATGCCGCGGCACATGAAACACATCCTCGGGATCGGCATCAATGGCAATCGCGCCTGCCTCCAATTCGCGCATCGCGGCAAACGCTTTGCCAACCCGCGGCTGCATCTTGTCGAAGAACTCATCCGAAAATTTCATCCGGCTGATGTCGATGGAAAAATCGAGATCGTCGTAGCGAAGAAAATAGTTTTGGAACCGCTGCCAGACTGAGGAGGAACCCATCGCTGGTAAGATAACCAAGACGCTCGTAGAAAAGAAAGCAAACTGTAGAGGCGGCTTCGGCGGGTTTTGCTCAGCGCTCTCGTGTCTGATCGGCACTTCCTCTCGCGGCGCGACCTCGTATTCCGGTTTGGGCGCGTCCATCAGCCAGTGATCGAACCAGCCGACGATGTTTTCCAATCGCTCGATGCGATGCCACGGCTGACCTGAGCGCGAGAGCTCATGCGATTCATTCGGAAAACGCACCATCACTGTTGGGATCTTACGGAACTTGAGCGCGCGAAACATTTCTTCACCACCGGCGCCGGGCGGGGTGCGGTAATCCGCTTCGCCAAGAATGAACATCATCGGCGTCTTCACGTTCTTGATGTAGGTGATGGGCGACCGCGCCTTGAAGTCTCGTTCGTCATCAAACGGTGGCGCTTTGAACCAGTTCGGCTGAAAGAGAGTAAAGTCGGCTGTGTACCACCAGTCAGTCCAACTCGCAATGTCGCGTTGGGAAACGGCTGCTGCGAAGCGCGTGGTTTGTCCCACTACCCAGTCCGTGAGCAATCCGCCGCCGCTCCCACCGGTCACGCCCAGTTTGTTCTTGTCGATATACCCGCGGCGAATCACCTCATCCACGCCGGCCATCAAATCTTTGTAATCGTCTCCGGGATAATGATACTGAATGACGTTCCCAAAATCCTGACCGTAAGTCGTGCTGCCGCGCGGATTCGGGTAAAGAACCACGTAACCTTTCGCCGCCATCCACTGAAACTCGTGATCAAAAGTGTAGCCATAGGCGATGTGTGGACCGCCATGGATGTTCAATATCAGCGGATATTTTTTGTGCGGATCAAAATCAGGCGGCTTTTGCAACCACGCTTCGATCGTTTTGCCGTCGAACGTCTTGTAATGAATTTCTTCCGGCTCGGTGAGATTTAGCTTTGAGAGAAGCTCGTCGTTAACGTGCGTCAATTGCTTCGGTTGAGAATTTGGAGCCGCGCGATCAAGCACAAACACATCGTTGATCCGTGTCGGCGTTGAGACCGTGTAAACGATTTTGAAGCCATCGCTCGAGACGCGAAAACCTCCGACCGCTTGATTTCCCGAGGTCAAATCGGTCTCTGCGCCCGTCGCGGCGTCGAACAGTCCGAGATTCGCTTTGCCTTCCCTGCCATAACCTTCGATGAGGCCTTTGCCGTCAGCCGTCCAGATTGGCCGATTTCGGCCGCCCGCGCGCGGTGGCGCACAGTCGCCAAGTATGAAGCCGCCGGCATCGAAGTCGAACTTCTCGGTTAGATTTCGCGGCTTGGCATTTGGCGAAAGATCGATAACCCATAAATCCGGCTGCGTGTAAGAATTCACTGGATGCGTCGTCGCAGCGATGAATGCGATTTGTTTTCCATCGGGGCTGAGCGAGAGCACCCCGGAGTCGGGACCTCCCTCGAGATTGAGCTCAATCGTAGTGATCTTGACAGGTTCGCCGCCACTTGCCGCTACAGAGTAGAGGTCGGTTTTCGGAAATTCGTAGTACGGCTCATCTACGCGACTCGTAGTGAAATAAATTTGTGATCCATCCTTGGACCAGATCGCGTTCTCTTCGTCGAATCGGCCAGTGGTGAGTTGCTTCGGCTGCACTTTTTCGTCCGCGTTTCGTGGCGGGGGCACCGTCCAGATGTGCTGCGGATGTTTTGGATCGAGGTAACCCTCGTTATCTTCGCGATACACCGCGCGTGTGATCACTCGGATGTCGCTCTCGTGTTCCGAATCGGACTCCGCTTTCTTCCCGGGTTCGTCGGTTTCGCTTTTTCCGGACGGCTGCTTCGAAGCTTCCGGCTTTGGTGATGGCGACGCTGCGCTTTCGCTCGCCGCCTTTTTTGATTCCTCTTCTTTTTTCTTCTTCTTTTCCTGCTTCGCCAAATCTTCCGCGTTCGTGTCGCTGGTGAATGCGATCATTTTCCCATCCGGCGACCAAACCGGATTGCCTGCGCCTTTGGGCAAATCTGTAAACGAAAACGAATCGCCGCCCGCCATCGGCAAGATCGACAATTGCGGCTCCTCGGGCTTTCCGTCCTTCTCGGTCGCGCGCAGGAAGAGGAGATATTTTCCGTCCGGCGACCACCGTGGCGTCGAATCATGATCGCCTTTGGTAAGTTGATGAGGTTCTTCGCCGCCCGCCGTCGGCACAGACCAGACCGAAGTGTTGTAGCCTTCCTTCTTATCATTCACCGTCACGCGCACAAATGCCACCCGCGATCCATCCGGCGAAACCTGCGGATCGCCGATCCAGACAAAATCGAAAAGATCCTTTTCCGTAATGTTGCGCTTCTGTGCGGAGGCAACGCTGATTCCCGCGGCAAGGATGAGCAGACAAATGCCGAAGCACGAATTACGAATGACAAAGGAATGGCGAAGCCCGAAGCCCGAAGTCCAGGATCGATTTCGTTTTGTCATTTGGTTATTCGTCATTATTTCGAGCTTCGTCATTCGGATTTCGTCATTTTGCTCACATGTGAGCAATCACATTATCGCCAAACTGCGAGCACTTGATCTCGGTCGCGCCATCCATCAAGCGCGCGAAATCGTAAGTGACGCGCTTGCTCGCGATCGCCCCTTTCAAACCTTTGAGGACAAGATCGGCAGCTTCCGCCCAGCCCATGTAACGGAACATCATCTCGCCTGACAAAATCACGGAGCCGGGATTCACTTTATCCTGGTTCGCATATTTTGGCGCAGTGCCGTGGGTCGCTTCAAAAACGGCGTGGCCGGTAATGTAATTAATATTGCCGCCCGGCGCGATGCCGATGCCGCCGACTTGCGCGGCGAGCGCGTCACTCAAATAATCGCCGTTCAAATTGAGCGTGGCGATCACATCGAAATCTTCGGGACGGGTCAGCACTTGCTGCAAAGTGATGTCGGCGATCGCGTCCTTGATCACGATCCCAGCGCCTGGTTTGCCCATCGGAATCTTGCACCACGGGCCGCCTTCAATTTCCTGCGCGCCAAAGTAACTCTTCGCGATTTCGTAGCCCCAATCGCGGAACGCGCCTTCGGTGAACTTCATAATATTCCCCTTGTGCACGAGCGTGACGCTCTTGCGCTGATTTAGGATCGCGTAACTGATCGCGCTATGAATCAAGCGTACGCTGCCCGACCGGCTCACCGGCTTCAGTCCCAGGCCAACAAGCACAGCGTCTTTTTCCGGCGCGCCGACTTTTTTCCAAAACTCAGCAGCTTTCTCACGTGTCCCGAAACGGATCTTGTCGAATTCCTTCGGAAATTCTTTCGCAAAGAAATCGAGAATCTTTTGCGACTCCGGCGTGCCCGCGGCGTACTCGATGCCGGCGTAAATGTCTTCCGTGTTCTCGCGAAAGATCACCATGTTCACTTTCTCGGGATGCTTCACGGGCGAGGGGACACCGTGAAAGTACTGGACGGGCCGGAGACAAACGAAAAGATCGAGCATCTGCCGGAGCGCGACGTTGAGAGAACGGATGCCGCCGCCCACCGGCGTGGTCAGCGGGCCTTTAATTCCGACCAAGTATTCGCGAAACGCTTCCACGGTGTCCTCCGGCAGCCAACTGTCGAACTTGTCTTTCGCTGCCTGACCGGCGAAGACCTCAAACCACGAAATTTTCTTTTTTCCTTTGTAAGCTTTCTCGATCGCCGCATCGAACACGCGCACGCTTGCCGCCCAGATATCCGGCCCGGTGCCATCGCCGCGGATGAACGGAATTATCGGGCGCTCCGGTACATTCAGCTTATCGGTTCTCGAAATTTTCTCGCCGGCTTGCGGAGCGATGTCTTTGTACGGCATAAGGTTGCCACTGTAGCGGCAGGCGTGCCGCCTGCAATCCCTTGTCAGTGCCTACGCGGCGGCCGATTATCCCGAAGATCGTACCTGGCTCGCTCGCTTGTTCGTGCCACTGGCGAAGGCGGGTCCTCCAATCGCAAACGTCTTATCGGATGCGAAAGGCGCAATCGCCCGATCGGCGCAGCGTCATCTGCGAGCGATCGGAGAGATGTAGCAAAAAAAGCGGAGACAACTGCTCCGCTCTTCTGATAAAGAACTCCTTTAAAACCGGTGTATCCGTCTGGCGGGACGTATCGGTACACCGTACGCTTAGCGCGGATTATCAACAATAGATAGCAGCATCGCGAACCCCGACAGCATCGCTCTTGCCGCCAGCGCCGAGGCTGAAGGACTCGATCGGTGCTCGTGGGGGTGTTGCCTCTGATTGAGTATGGAAAATGTAGCTTCGCGCTCGATTTGTCCCACTTACCCAAAAGCCAAAGGGACACGGCTCGCCACGAACTAGGGAAAAAAGGGTTGGATTACCCAAAACCTAAAAGCAGCGAAACCGTGCCCCCTTGTAAAGTAGCAGATTTTGAACCGCGGGTGTCGGGGTTATTTCGGTATGGAAATTAGGTTCGAAATCGGTTGAAATAACGCTTTGTGGGAGAGCCTGACAGGATAAAGGAAATTGAGCAAAACCTTGTAAATCTTTCAGATGAAACGCTGAGAGAATATTATCGGCATTTTGCAAAGCAGCGCCGGGAATATACCAGTGACGCACCGGCAATCCGTCATCTATGCAGAGTCGCAGCCGATCAAATGTCCCTGTTGCAAAGCGAAATTGATCGACGGCATGGAAAGGCTCAGCATAAAGAAGCATTAGGACTCGGTCAGAACACGCTTGATGATGTCCAAACTTGCTGAACGCATCGAAATCGAAAAACTCCCTAAACTTCGGAAACCGGAGTTCTTCACAACCGTCATGCCGCACCTCAGAGCGATTGCGGCGGAGTTGGCCGTTACGCGCGGTCATCTATAATCTCCATACCGAATCGGAGGGAACGCCCTCGTGGGAGGCAATGCCGTTAATCTCCACGCCTATTTACGAACTACTTTCGACGTCGACCTTTTGGTGCGCGAGAGCGAGTCGGAGCGTTGGCTCTCCTTTTTTGAGCAGCATGGCTACACCGTGTTTCACCGGACGAGAAATTTTACCCGCTTGCGTTTCGCGGCGATCCGACCGCAGCGCTCCCGGTGGATTTGATGCTGGCCGACGCGCAGATCTTCTCCAAAATCCGAGGCGAAAGTCGCCGCTGCGACATCGGGAAGGGTCTCAACCTCCTCATACCAAGTCCGCTCCATCTCATCGCGATGAAATTGCACGCGCTCCGCAGCCCGCAGCGTTTTGAAACTGGCATAGATCTCCAAGATGTGAAACACTTGATCAAGGCGGCCAAAATCGACACCTCCAGCAGCGAATTCGGTGAAATCGTGAAGCGTTATGCCACAGACACCATACGAGCCAGAATCCTCGACGAGCTCAGTGAAAAATCGGGTTCGTGAAGATGCGGGGATGCTCGACTTGCCAGAATTCGACTCCCTTCCAGCGACGGCGGGTCTCACAATACCACCGAGGCTTTCCAACTAAGCATTCGACACGCCCTGGCGTTGCTGCCGGCGCTGTTCGCGTGAGGCATGGGCGACCGGATACCCCGGGATAATCCGGACCGTTTTTCCTTGCGCTAAAGCAATCTCTTTCTTAGTGGCGGCTGTGTCAGCCGCGACGAGAGAAGGTTCACAGGCAGAAGAGTCAAAAAGTCACAGAGAGGAGTCTCATACGCGCCAAAGGGTCGCAAGCCGGGAGGAACGTCAGAGGAGAAGCCGGCCCACATAGCTAGGCGTAGCGTAAATGCCAGAAAATATGGTAATTATGGCACAAAAATCGCTTCTATCTGAGTGTGAAACTCTTACCTAAGTCGAGCCAATTACCCCCTTCGTATGGGGGTTTGTCTGCTTCTGCATTGGCTGGTTCCGCTTTCGCCACAACGTCAACCGAGGCGGCGACCTCGACATGGAACGGCAATGCCGGCAACTGATATATGAATCATATGAATCCCACTCTCTCTCGCCGCCCACTCTCATTTCCCTTCATTGTTCGCCTCCTAGGCATTCTGACCCTTGCGGTCTCGTTGCTGGAACAATCCGCTCACGCTACAGACGAAGTTTGGAAGAATGGCAACTCCGATTTCAACAAGAAGGGCGCTTGGACCCCAAGCGGCGTCCCCGGCCCCACTGATACCGCCGATTTCGACTCCGCGATGGTTGTACAACCCAACATGAGTGCGTCCGTTACCATTCAGGAATTGACCTTCTCGACAGCTTCGTCCTCGGGGTATGATCTCACGAGTTCGAACACGGGCATCAAACTTACGCTGACGAGCGCGACCGCGATCAACGCGGCGAACACCAGCGGCACCAACACTATCGACGCTCCCATCGTTCTCAGTGCGGCCGCCAATTCAACCCAGAACTTTACGCAAGCGATTGGCGGCTCGCTCATCGTCAATGGTGTGATTTCAAACACGAACAATGTGACCCTGAGTTTAGCTGGCGGCGGGATTATTCAGCTCGGCGGAGCGAATACATACACTGGCGGGACGACTCTCACCGCGGGCACATTGAATATTAACAATGCGAACGCGCTCGGCACCGGTACCTTCACCATCGCCAGCGGCAGCAACGCCATCATCGACAATACGACAGCGGGCGCGATCACGCTCTCGACAAACAATACGCAGATCTGGAACGGCGATTTCACCTTCACCGGGACACAGAGTTTAAATCTCGGCACCGGTGCGGTGACTCTAGGCGGCAACCGCACTGTTACCGTGAACACTAACAACCTGACGGTGGGCGGCGTCATCAGTGGTGGTGGTTTTAGCGTGACCAAGGCCGGTGCTGGCACCCTGACTCTGGCCGGAGCAAACACTTACAGCGGCGGCACGACAGTCAGCGCGGGATCTCTTCAACTGTCGGGCTCGGGCACGCTGGGCTCCACCAATGGAGGGCTTACCGTAAATGGCGGCACGCTTAATCTCAACGGCACCAATCAGGGTGTGGGAAACCTCACGGGTTCCGGTGGCACGATTCTTAACAACGCCACTGGGACGAACGTGAGCCTGACGATCGGTAACAACAATAGCACTGGTGGCAATTATTCTGGAGTCATCGCGAATCACACCAGCGGCACGGGCACTGTCGCTCTGACAAAGACCGGCACCGGCACCATCACGCTGTCTGGCACGAATACCTACACCGGCGCCACAACCGTAAACGCAGGTACTTTGTTGATTAACGGCAATAACTCTGCCGCGACTGGTGCCGTTTCGGTAAATAACAGTGGCACAACTTTGGGCGGCACCGGCACGATCGGTGGCGCGGTCACGGTCGGCTCCGGCGCCAAATTGCTTGGCGGCACTGGCAGCGCGGCCAGCGGAACGCTCACACTGGCGAACAATCTTACTTTGAATTCAGGCTCGATCATAGAACTCGCTCTGGGAACTTCTGGCGCCCATTCAAGTCTCGCCCGCACCGGAGGCACGTGGAGTTTCAACGCGACCCAAGCCTTCACCTTTATCAATCTCGGCGCGCAACCCGGATCCTACAGCAACATCATCACTGGCTTGGGGTCTGATCCTGGGAGCGAAAGCGGTTGGACAATCACGAATATCGGGTGGATTGGCAATTTCACTTACGGCTCGGGGGATATCAGTTTGAATGTGGTAGCCGTTCCAGAGCCCGCCACTTATATTGCGGGAGTCCTGACTTTGGCCGCAATTCTTCTTCATCAACGACGACGCTGGCGCTGTCTGCTCCGCGGACCTGTGACCGGTTACCTGTAGCGGCGGGCGTGGCGCCGCAAAAGTTGTCGCAGCCGACCCATGTCATGGCGGCAATCTTTCGACCGCGGATCCTCCTTCGCCGACCTGCGCGCACACCTCCGCAAGCCCGCAGTAAGCGCTTCAATTTGCTCTTGCTGGCGCGCGGCAGCCGCTTGGAAATCCTTCTGCTGCTGCGCCACGGTAGACTTTAGTTGGCTGATAGTCCTCTCCTGTTCCTCCGCTTTGCGGCTTTGCTCCTGCACTGTGCAGTGCTCTTTCAGGAACTCGTTCGGCAGCATTGCATTCACCGCCTCGCAGCGCACGGTGTAGGGCTCGCCTTTGGGCGTCCCGATCTACCAGGTCGGGGTTTCACCTACGCTGGCGCCAAAGGGGGTCGCAAGCCGGGCGGAGGAGGGGTCAGAGGAGAAGCTGGCTCACATTTCTGGCTGCGTGTAAATGCCGGAAAATATGGTTATTATGGCACAGAAATCGCTCCAATTTCGACCTGAGTTGTGAAATTCTCACGGAAATCGAGCCAATTACGCCGTTTGTATGGGGGCTTGTCTGCTTTCCCATTGGCTGGCTCCGCTTTCGCGACGACTTCAACCGAGGCGGCGACCTCGACATGGAACGGCAATGCCGGCAACTGATA
>JBAQJG010000581.1:0-1527 GCA_049300145.1 Chthoniobacterales bacterium
GGGAGAGCTGGATCGGATTCGCGAACGGTTTTCACCGCTCGTCGATCTGTGCAAGAAGCGCGGCATCGCCATGCGTATCGGAACAAATCACGGCTCGCTTTCCGATCGCATCCTGAATCGGTACGGCGACACGCCGCTTGGACTGGTGGAAAGCGCGCTCGAGTTCGCAAGAATCGCGCGCGACCTGGACTATCACGATTTCATTTTCTCGATGAAAGCGAGTAATCCAAAGATCATGATTGCGGCGTATCGGTTGCTCGTCGCGCGATTGAACGAGCTCGGGTCAGACTGGAATTATCCGCTGCATCTCGGCGTAACTGAGGCGGGCGAAGGCGAAGACGCGCGGATCAAAAGCGCGATCGGGATCGGTTCGCTGCTAGCTGATGGAATCGGGGACACCATTCGCGTGTCACTTACCGAGGACAGTCCACATGAGATTCCGGTGGCACGGGCGCTGGTTGGAATGCTTAAAAAGAAAACACTCAACGCCCAACGCTTACCACCTAACGTTCAACTTTCCTACGATCCGTATTCGTATCAGCGTCGCGCGAGCGACACGCTTGCTGTAGTCCCGCTGGGGCGGGATGATCCCGGCCAACGAGTTAAACTCGGCGGCGCAGAATTGATTCGAGTAGTCGTCAGACAGGCAAACTTCGACAAGATCGCCCACAAGATCGAGAAGATGGGCGATTACAAGCCGGAGATTATCTATGAGAACGCCGGCATTGCCGAAGTCGATCCGCGTGATGAGACCGCCATTGCCAAATTGAATGCGGAGCGCAGCCAGCAGTTCGTCACCGTGAGAGACGATGTCGATCTTGCAGTGATTCCGGCGTTTCGATTGCTGGCAGCCAAATTGCAACCGCGACATCCGATTTTGTTAAAGGACACGCTGGGCCATCGGACGAGGCAAAATGACGAAGGTCGAATGACGAATGACGAAAGAAGCCCGAATGAGGAAATGACGCAAAGTCGTTCGGGTTTCGTTATTTCTTCGTCAATAGATATTGGTCATTCGTCATTTCTCGACACCCTTCTCGTTGCATCGACGAACATCGGCTCGCTGCTATGCGATGGAATTGGTGACGCGATCCTGGTGCAGGGCGAGGAAGCGCCGGGCCAGGCGCTACGCTTGAGTTACAATATTCTCCAAGCAGCCGGATCACGAATTTTCAAAACCGATTATGTCGCCTGCCCTTCGTGCGGACGCACCTTGTTCAATTTGCAAATAACGACGGCCAAAATCAAAGAGGCGACATCGCATCTCAAAGGGGTAAAGATCGCGATCATGGGCTGTATCGTAAACGGGCCCGGCGAAATGGCCGATGCCGATTTTGGTTATGTTGGCGGCGCGCCAGGCAAAGTGAATCTTTACGTCGGCAAAACGCCAGTGAAATTCAACATTCCCGAAGTGGAAGCAGTGGACCGCCTGAAAGATTTGATCCGCGAGCATGGCAAGTGGGTGGACCCGGTGCCGCAAGCAGCAGCGACGTTTTCATAATGCGCCCGACCTGCACTCGTCAGCGC
>JBAQJG010000582.1:0-3029 GCA_049300145.1 Chthoniobacterales bacterium
CGTACTACAATGCCCAGTACAGAACGATCCGAGACCGCGAGGTGGAGGAAATCTATTCAAAACTGGGCCCAGTTCGGATTGAAGGCTGCAACTCGCCTTCATGAAGCCGGAATCGCTAGTAATGGCGCATCAGCTACGGCGCCGTGAATACGTTCCCGGGCCTTGTACACACCGCCCGTCACATCATGGAAGTCACTTGTAGCCGAAGCCGGCGCGCTAACCCGCAAGGGAGGCAGCCTTCTACGCTATGAGCGGTAACTGGGATGAAGTCGTAACAAGGTAGCCGTAGGGGAACCTGCGGCTGGATCACCTCCTTTCTAAGGAGAAGCGCTTGACGCCGAGATCCGAGATTCGAGCAATCGAGATTCGGAAATCGTGCGCCTAAGCACAGGTCGACGGCTAAGCTCAGGCTGTTCGGAGCTTGAAGATGCCGTTAAGACCTCGGAATCGAAAGAAACCGGGGCTCAGAGAGAAACGACGGTAACGCACAATTCAGTCTTTGCTATCGACTAAATGCCGGTCGCCGCGGCGACCGGCATTTTTCTTTTCTGAAAGAAACCGCGGATTGCCCGGATGAAACGGATTCTTCTGTAGAGGCGGCGGTATCGGCCGCACTCTCAACAACTCAACTTCTCAACGTCTTTGGTTTCGTTTACGCTCCCGCTCCAATCCGATTTCATTCATGAATTCTACTTTTCGATCGCTCCTGCTCCTCGCTTCGTTCTCTGCTCCCCTTGCCTACGCTGCTGATGCACCTCCAAACAAACCGCAATACGGCGCGTGGGGATTTGATGCGGCTGGTGCCGACACCTCCACCAAACCTGGCGACGATTTCTTTCGCTACGCGAACGGCACTTGGATCAATAAAACGCAAATTCCTCCGGACAAGCCTGCTTACTCGCTCCGGCTCGCGATGACCGATCTCGTCGAGCAACGCCTCCATGAAATGATGGAAGCGCTCGGCGCGAAGTCGAATAACAATCCGGCCTCTCTCGAAGAAAAAGTCGGCGCGTTCTATCACTCGTTCATGGATGAGGCGCGGGGCGAGCAGCTCGGCGCCAAAGCAATCGAACCGGAGTTGAACGATCTCAAAAATGCCAAGACGCGGGACGATTTTGCCGCGCTGATGGGACGGACTACAACCGACTTCGAATCTTCGCTATTCAACGTCGTGATTGATGTCGATCTGAAGGATCCGAAGCACTACGCCTTCTATATCACTCAAGCCGGACTCGGTCTGCCGGACCGCGACTACTATCTCAAGCCGGACTTCGCCGCCTAAAAAACAGCGTATCAAAGTTACGTTGCGACCATTCTACGATTGTTGAATTGGCCGGAAGCCGACGCGCGTGCAAAGGACGTCGTCGAATTCGAAACTAAGATCGCCGAGGCAAGCTGGACCAGGGCGCAACAGCGCGACCTGATCGCGATTTATAATCCGATGTCTATCCAGGAGTTGAAGAAGGTCGCTCCGAGCTTCCCCTGGGAAAAGTTCCTCGCTGAAGCAAAAATGCCGAAACTAACCCGCGTCATCGTGGCCGAGAAGAGCGCGTTTCCAAAAATTGTCGACGCATACGCGAAAGCGCCGATCGAAACCATCCGGGCCTGGCAAACGTTTCATCTTGCGGATAACGCCGCGCCGTATCTTCCAAAGGCCTTCACCGACGCTTACTTCGAACTTCACGCCAAAACATTGTCCGGGCAGAAAGAGCAACAGGCGCGCTGGAAGCGCGCGATCACGACCGTGAGCGGCGGCGACTCCGGCGTCGGCGATCGCTTTGGCACGTTCGGCACAATGGGTTTTGGCGTCGGCCAGCTTTACACCGCGAAATATTTTCCGCCCGAAGCGAAGGAAAAAATTCAATCACTGGTTGCCAATTTGAAAGACGCGTACCGCGCTCGAATCGAAAAGCTCGATTGGATGGGCGCTGAAACGAAAAAGGAGGCGTTCAAGAAACTCGACACCTACACGATCAAGGTCGGTTATCCCGATCACCCGCGCGATTATTCCAAGCTCGTTATTCGCGGCGAGGACTTGATCGGTAACGTCAAACGCTGCGCCGTGCTTGATTGGGATTTTTACACTGGTCGCTTCTTTGGCCTGGTCGATCGGTCCGATTGGAGTATGACGCCGCAAACGAACGATGCTTACAACGGAAGCCTTCGCGATATTGTATTTCCGGCCGGCATTCTCCAGCCGCCCGTGTTTGATCCGAATGCCGATCCCGCGGTTAACTATGGCGGCGCCGGCGGCATCATCGGGCACGAGCTCACTCACGGGTTCGACGATCAGGGTCGCAAGATCGATGCATCGGGCGCATTGCGCGACTGGTGGACAGCAAAAGACGCGGAAACATTCAAAGCGCGCGCGAACATGCTCGGAGCCCAATTTTCAAAATACGAACCCCTGCCAGGAGTGCACGTCAACGGCGAGCTAACGATGGGCGAAAATATCGCTGATCTGGGCGGCCTGACGTTAGCCCTCGATGCGTACCGCGCGTCGCTCAAAGGACAACCTACGCCCGTGCTCGACGGTTACACTGGCGACCAACGTGTTTTTCTCGGGTGGGCGCAGGCGTGGCGCGGAAAGGTTTCGGACGATTACGTGCGAAAACAGGTCGTGAGCGATCCCCATTCACCGCGACAGTTTCGGGTCATCGGCCCGACGCGAAACATCGACGCTTGGTACGACGCGTTTAAAGTGCAGCCAGGCGACAAAATGTTTGTCGCACCCGAACAGCGCGCGCGGATCTGGTAAACTGCATGTTCGAACCGCGGATTCAGCAGATCAATCTTGAATCAGGCAGGCGGCAAGATAGGAAAAGACTCTCTTGAAATCAGCAATCTGCAATCGACATTCGGCAATTCTTGGTACGGGGGCATAGCTCAGTTGGTAGAGCGCCAGCTTTGCAAGCTGGAAGTCAGGGGTTCGAATCCCCTTGCCTCCAAAGCCTGAAAGGCGTGGAGGCAAAATCTAATCCTAAGGGTCACATCTCTGGATGCACTAGCAGGAGCGTAATCCCCTTGCC
>JBAQJG010000583.1:0-10741 GCA_049300145.1 Chthoniobacterales bacterium
ATATGCGTAACGGCTTCGCGCCGCTAGTGCGTACGGGCGTGCAGGCGGCCAAAATTGTCCCCTGGATCAGCGGCCAATTATTGCGCTGGAATGTTTCCGGCATGGCGCGCCAGTTCATCGCCGGAAAAAATCCGGACGACGTCATGAAAACGCTGCGCAAGCGGCGGCAACAAAACATCGGGTTCACGGTCGATCTTTTGGGCGAAGCCGTGGTCGGCGAAACGGAGGCCTGCGCATACGCCGCGCGCTGCCTGGAATTGCTCGAACATCTCGCGCGCGAAACACGCGGCTGGACCGATCCGCTCGGAATAAACTCCGAGCTTTTTCCAGTTGTAAATCTCTCGGTAAAAATTTCCGCGCTCTATTCACAGATGAATCCGGCCGATCCGGCCGATGCGATCGCGCATCTCGCGCCGAAGCTCCGGCCGATCCTCCGTCGCGCGCGCGAGCTGCGCGCCTTCATCAACTTCGACATGGAAAGTTATGCACACAAAAACACCACGCTCGATCTTTTCAAAACGCTCTGCACCGAAGCCGAATTCAACGATCGGCCCCATGCTGGCATCGTTATTCAAGCCTATTTGCGCGACGCGGAAAAAGATTTGCGCGACCTGATCGAGTGGGGTCGCGCGCGCGGCACGCGTTTCACCGTCCGGCTCGTTAAAGGCGCGTATTGGGATTACGAAAAGATTAAATCCAGGCAGAACGGCTGGGATTGTCCGGTGTATCTTCAAAAGCCGGAGAGCGACGTAAACTTCGAGACGCTCACGCGCGTCTTGCTCGAAAACGAATCGATTGTGACCGCAGCATTCGGTTCGCACAATGTCCGCAGCATCGCGCATGCGCAGGCGCTCGCGGAAGAGCTCGGCATCGACCGCAGCCGTTTCGAGTTCCAGTTCCTCTACGGCATGGCCGGCCCGATCAAGCGCGCGTTAGTGGAAATGGGTTATCGGGTTCGTGAATACTGCCCAGTGGGCGAGTTGCTGCCAGGGATGTCGTATCTCGTTCGGCGTTTGCTCGAGAACACTTCCAACGAGGGATTTCTCCGCGCGAAATTTTCCGAGCACGTTTCGGCCAGAGAACTGTTGCGCGATCCTGGTGAAATCATTCGACAAGCTGAATCCGCTTCTCCCCTGACTAAAGGGGAGAGGATCGAGGTCAGGGGATTGACGCCGGGTTCTGCCCAAGAGAGCCTCACCCAACCTTCTCCCTTTGAAATGGAGAGGCGAACAATGACGACGACAGCGGAAGATCGACATCGCTACGATGGCGCAGATCGTAGGACGCGACTGCAGGACGGGCCGCCGGGAGTTGAACGACCGCCCGACGACGTTTATAAGAACTCGCGCCTTGTGAATTTCGCTTACAAAGAGAGTCAGGAACAGATGCAATCCTCTCTGCGCGACGCTCGCAGTCGGTTCGGCCGAAAATTTCCGCTCGTGATCAACGGCGAAAAAATCTGGACCGATAAACTAACCCCTTCCGTTAATCCCAGTGCGCCCAATGAAATTGTCGGTTACGCAGCGGAAGCCGGAATCTCCGAAGCCGAGCGTGCGGTCAAAGCCGCTCGCGCCGCGTTTGGAAAATGGAGCCGCACTTTATTTGAAGAACGCGCGCGGGTGCTCGAACGCGCCGCCGCCATTCTCGACCGCCGACGTTACGAGCTTTCCGCCCTTGAAGTCTTCGAAGTCGGCAAACCCTGGGCCGAAGCCGACGGCGATATCCGCGAGGCGATCGATTTCTGCAATTTTTACGCACACCAGATGCGCTTGATCGGCCGGCCACGTCTGACCCAACAAGTTCCTGGCGAAGAAAGTTATCAGCACTACTGGCCGCGCGGCGTCGCCCTCGTCATCGCGCCGTGGAATTTTCCAATGGCGATCTTGTGCGGGATGGTTTCCGCCGCGCTCGTTACCGGCAACACCGTAATCATGAAACCATCCGAGCAATCGCTCAATATCGGCGCCATGCTCATGGAAATTTTCGAGGAAGCGGGCGTGCCGCCTGGCGTGTTGAATTTTCTCAACGGGCGCGGCTCGGTCATTGGCGCGCACCTTGTCGATCATAAAGATGTCGATCTGATCGCCTTCACCGGTTCGCGCGAAGTCGGGCTGGGGATTTGGGAAAGCGCCGGCAAGACAAGGGAAGGTCAGCGCGAGCTCAAACACGTGATTTGCGAGATGGGCGGCAAAAACGCCATGATCGTCGATTCGGACGCCGATCTCGACGAAGCGATTGTCGATTCAATTTATTCCGCGTTCGGTTATCAGGGACAGAAATGTTCCGCGCTCTCGCGGCTCATTGTTCTCGAAGGAAATTACGATCGCGTCGTGGAGCGTTTGCTCAATGCCGCGGCCAGCTTGCGCGTCGGCAATCCGGAGGCGCCTGGCATCATGGTCGGCCCGGTCATCGACGAAGCTGCCTACAGGCGGATTCTGGAGTACATCGACATCGGCAAGAGCGAAGCGACGCTCGCCTATCAAGCGAAAGATCTGCCGCCGCAGGGATACTTCATTCCGCCGACAATTTTTACCGGTGTAAAGCCCGACATGCGCATCGCGCGCGAAGAAATCTTCGGTCCGGTGCTGAGCGTGTTGAAAGTGCGCGATCTCGATGAAGCAGTCGAAGTAGCCAACGGAACTGATTACGCGTTAACCGGTGGCTTTTTCTCGCGCAGCCCGGCTAACATCGAACGGGTAAAAGCGCAATTGGAGGCCGGCAATGTTTACATCAATCGCTCGTGCACCGGCGCGATTGTCGGTCGCCATCCCTTTGGCGGATTCAAGATGAGCGGCGGCGGCACCAAGGCGGGCGGGGCAGATTACCTCCTCCAATTTTTGCTCCCGCGCGTTGTTACCGAAAATATTATGCGCCACGGCTTCGGTCCCGAAGAAACGCCACAATATCGCGACGAGTTTGTCTGGCCGAAACGGTAAGCGCAATGCCGTCCGGGATTTGCCCGTGAGAAGTTTTTAGCCCGCGAATTATGCGGATCCACTTTAGGCGGCGAAGCCGCATTTGTTTTAGCATCGCCCGACGGAGCGGTCGATCCACCCTGTGTCGGCGCAGGTGGATCGAGCAGTCCCTTGCTCGATGCTAAGCTCGGCCGGCGAAGCCGCATTTTTTTGCATCGCCGCCGGAGCGGAATCCGATGGCTTCTACGTTAGGGCCCTCCTTTGGCCAGCAATTTCACGACGGTGATTACCATGTAGATGACCGGCCATGCCGAGGTCAGAGCGACAAGAGCAAAAACCGTCGTCTCCTTGGCGCGTTCGCGGGAAGACTCGGTAAAGTACTCGCGACTTAAGCTGCGGAAATTGTGGAACCCCGATCCTTTCTCTCCATCGTAAGGCGACCAATAGCCGCGCCATTCGCCGATGCCCGACTGAAAAAAATACGCCGTCCGCGGAGACTGCCGCTTTGCTGCACGGAGTTCCGCACGAGCCACCCTCGGCTGCGCATCGAATGGACATGCCGGCTTCATCCTGGCGTATCCACAGCTTAGATCGTTCCAGCAAAGTGTCACATCAGTCGCCGCCTCAAAGTGCGGCCATCCCGCATTTGTTTCGGGGCCAGTCGCGCTCCTCTAATTCTCCGAGCGATTCATCCAGTCGATAATTTTGTCGTGCGCCCGCGTGAGTACGCTCACGTGACCAGCGCCGTTGATCGGGAAAAATTCAACGGATGGAAATTCCTGCGCGAGTTCGCGACCCAGGTCGAAAGGAATGACACGATCGTTCACGCCGTGAAAGATGGCGATTCGGGCGCCGGGATTTCGCTTCGCGATTTCGGTGAGAGTTTCTCGATTGTCGTAGTTTTCGAGCAGCAACCGGGATAACGGATGGCCGACGACGGTAGCTGCTTCTTCACGCAGCGTCGTAAAAGGCGCAATCGTCAGGATGCGTTGCACTCGATGATGCGCGGCGAAATCAAGCGCGACCGCTGCGCCTAACGAATGTCCAATGGTGCATAGCGCGAGTTGTTCCTCGGGGATGTGCAACCGCTCGGCCAGCGCGTGCAACGCGGCGTCGGCGCCCGCACGGGTGCTATCGATGGTCGCGTAACCGGCGTTTTTGCCGTAACCGGGATAATCGACGAGCAGGAACGCGTCACCGTTGTTTGGATAACCCGCGAGAATGGTCGTCCAATCAAGTGCGAGCGAGCCATTCCCACAGAAGGCAACCCAAATGCGTTTCGGCCACTGTTCGCGCGCCGGTATGTAGTAAGCCGTCTGTTTTCCCGCGGGCAGCGCGTAGGCGATCTCGACGCCATTCGGGGGGAGCGCATGCGGGTAGGTCGCGTCGTAAGGACGCGGATGATAAATCATCGAGTGTTGCCGGAAATAAATCAGCGACATGAGCGCGAGAATCAGACCAAGGGCCGCAGCGGACAATGCCAAGCACCACCGCAAAATGGCGCGGCCTTTCGACGCAGATAGATTTCTAGAAAAGTGAATGGTGACGAGTGATCAGTAAATACCGCACAGACGCGAGATCGGCGACCGATGAATTTTACTAATCACCGGTCGCCTATTACCCATCACCAACCATTTCAGCTTACCGCCAGTGACCGGCGATCCATACCCAGCCGCCCGGCCGGCGAACCCAATGGCCTGCGACCCACACCGCCGCTGGCCTTGGGCGCTCGACCCAGCCGCCCGGCACCCACACGTAGTCCGCGCCATTCCAGCGCCAGTAACCGCGTGTCCAGACATAGCCCGGTCCAGGTGAGACTGTTTCCGCCTCGAGCCTCACCTCCGGCGGAGCTCGAGTCACAAGAACCTCTCGGGCGACAGGGCCCGTTGTGGTCACTTCGCGCGTGGTTGTCGTCGTTGTTACGGTCGTTGGCTGCTCGGCGCAGCCGATCAAGGCAAATGGCGCCAGTGCCAATATGCAAATTCTTATTCTCATATACGTCTCCTCTTTATGGATTCGTTTCGCAGCCGCGATTCGGCTTTGTGCGAATTGGCCATGATTTTCCCGCGCTCAAGAAACCGTCCGCGCAATCGAATAGCGGAAAATGGATTCTGATCGGATGATGAAGGATGCTTTACGTCGTCGCGACGCCGATCGGGAATCTTGGAGACATCACCCTGCGGGCGCTCGAAGCATTGAAATCTGCCGATGTGATCGCGGCGGAGGACACGCGGCACTCCGGAATTTTGCTCAAGCATTTCGGAATCAAGAAACCGCTCGTTAGCTATCATGAGCACAACGAAGCGATGCGTGCGGCGCAGCTCGTCGAGCGACTCGCGGCGGGCGAAAACGTCGCGCTAATCACTGACGCCGGAACCCCGGGACTTTCTGATCCCGGCGCGCGACTCACTCGTGAATGCATCAAACGCGAGTTGCCGTTCACAATCATTCCAGGTCCTTCATCGATCCTCACCGCGCTGGTCGGTTCGGGATTTTCGGCAGAACAATTCTTCTTTGGCGGTTTTCTTCCGGTGAAAAGTGGCCAACGCGAGCGCGAGCTGCGGGCTGCCGCCGCGCGCCAAGAAACATCTATTTATTTTGAGTCGCCCTATCGCCTGACGAAAACGCTCGCCGCCTGCATCGACATTTTGCCCGGTCGCCAACTCTGCGTTGCGCGCGAGCTCACCAAGAAATTCGAAGAATTCCGCCGTGGCACAGCGAGCGAATTGCTCGCGCATTACCAAGCGCGCCCGCCAAAGGGCGAGATCGTGCTGCTGATCGAAGGTGGATCGACCGCTCCGCGGGCGATGCCAAAATAATCGCGGCTTCGCCGCCTAATCTTACCATCGCGCGACGGAGCGCACGATCCACCTGCTTCGGGTTTACCGCTGTTTCCGCTTGTCAACATTGCGCATCTGTGGGATTTTGCGCGGCTTTTCTCCCCGAAGCGCTTATGGCTTACGCAATTATCAAGACCGGTGGCAGACAGTATCGTGTGGCAGAGGGCGACACGGTCGATGTCGATCTGCTCGATGTCGATGCTGGAAAGCAAGCGACCTTCGGCGACGTATTGATGTATGCCGACGGCGATAAGCTCACGCATGGCAATCCGCTTATTTCCGGCGCAAAAGTGACGGCTGAAGTGGTTGAGCAGCGCAAAGATAAAAAAGTGATCGCCTTCAAGTTTAAACGGCGCAAAGGGTATCACCGCACGGTCGGTCATCGCCGTAAGTTGACGCGCGTGAAGATCAAGAACATCAGCGTCAGCGCGAAAAAAACCGAGAAGAAAACCAAGCCAGAAGAATAACGTTAGGGTCCAACGCCCAACATCGAACATCGAACTTCAAACATCGAACCTGACAAATGGCTCATAAAAAAGGACAAGGCAGCGTCAAGAACGGGCGCGACAGCGTCAGCAAACGGCTGGGCGTAAAAAGATTTGGCAGCGAGCTGGTCGTGGCCGGTAACATCATCGTCCGCCAGCGCGGGACGAAATTTTTGCCGGGCAAAAACGTTGGCCTCGGCCGCGATTACACCATTTTTGCGCTGGTTGATGGGAATGTTCGCTTCGATCGCGCAGGCCGGCGGGTGAATGTCGATCGGGTGATCGCGTCGAAATAGATTTTAAAGCTGATTCCTCGGCGGGGGGCCGATTTCAACTGTTGTAAGCCCGGCCGCATTTGCGGTATAAACAAATTTCGCTCATGAGATACAACACGTTCATTCTCTTCGGCGCGCCCGGCAGCGGCAAAGGCACGCAGGGCAAAACGCTCGGCAGCATCCCGCGTTTTTATCATTGCCCATGCGGCGACGTGTTTCGCTCGATCGACACGCGCACCAAAGTGGGCAAGGCATTTCTGGAATACTCCAGTAAAGGCCAGCTCGTGCCGGATGAGATTACCGTGGAACTCTGGAAAGAAGCGATTGATGCGGCGGTGGACGGGCACAAATTCAAACCGGACATCGATATCCTCGTGCTCGACGGCATCCCGCGGAACGTAGGTCAGGCGAAGATCATGGAAGAGATGATCGACGTGAAGAAAGTTTTCCATCTCTCCTGCCCGAATCGCGACACGCTGTTTTCTCGATTGAAGAAGCGCGCCCTTAAAGATAACCGTCTCGACGATGCCAACGAAGCGGTCATTCAGCGCCGTCTCGATACTTACGAGACGGAATCGAAGCCCGTGCTCACTTATTATCCGCCAGAATTGATCACGGCAGTTGACGCGACCCAGCCGCCCGCCAAAGTTTTGCTCGATATTTTAGAGAGCGTAAACGACGGCGTGTATGAACCAGCAGCAGTTTGAAAATTTCACCGCTTCCACTCTTTATTGTAAAACCTGCAAAGCCACGATGCCGGTGCGCGAGCGGTTGCTCTTAGTTCTGCCCGACAAGGAAATTTTCGATTACCTTTGCACTGGCTGCGCTTCGTCGGTCGGGCAACGAGAAGTGACGGCCGGTGACAAATTGATGGCCCGGGCCGCGCAGAGGCGACGACGCGGCGCGCCTGCGCATCAATTAATGCCGTAATTCGGCATGCGCATTGTCTTTATCGGCACGGGCGGAATCGGCCTGCCGGCGTTGAGCGCGCTGCTCGAATCGGAACACGAGGTCGTGGGAGTCGTCACCCAGCCGGATAAACCGGCCGGGCGCGATCAGCGTATCGAGGCGCCGCCGATCAAAAAGGCGCTCGCTGGAACGAAGATGTCGATCTTGCAACCGGCGCGGATCAAAGATCGAGAATCGATTGAGGAGATTCGGGCGCTCACACCGGATGCGATTGTGGTTATGGCCTACGGGCAAATCTTGCCAAGAAATGTTTTGGAAATTCCGTCCACGGCTTGTTTGAATTTGCACGCATCGCTGCTCCCGCGGCATCGTGGCGCGGCGCCGATTCAAGCTGCCATCGCCGCCGGTGATCGAGAGACCGGGATCACGGTCATGTACATGAGCGAAGGTCTCGACACCGGCGATATTTTGTTGCAGCGCAAGATCGACATCTTGCCTAACGATACCGGTGGATCGCTCCACGATCGGCTCGCGCAAATTGCGCCGGAGGCGTTGCTTGAATCTTTGCGAATGCTCGCAAGCGGAAGCGCGCCGCGCTTCCCACAAGAGAACGCACTCGCCACATACGCACCGAAATTGAATCGGGAAGCCGGTAGAATCGATTGGTCGGAGCCGGCGGAAACAATCGAGCGGAAGATTCGCGCGTTCAATCCATGGCCAGGGGCATTTATGAGAATCACAACGAAGGCGAATGAGCTGCGCACACTGAAAATATTTTCCGCAGCGATTGTCGATCTTGGTGGTGCGCCGGGAGAAATTTTAGGCGGCGAAAAGGAATTAATCATCGCGGCCGGCACAGACGCGCTGTCGTTATTCGAAGTGCAGCCTGAAGGTAAACGACGAATGAGCGCCGCTGAGTTTTTGCGGGCGCAAAGGTGGATCGGCCGCTCCGCGGACGATGTTAAATAATCGCGGCTTTGCCGCCTAATTTAGCATCGAGGGTGGCTGCTCGATCCACCTTCGATTCGCGACTTCGCATTGATGGATCGGCCGCTCTGTCGGGCGATGATAGTTTTGGCGCCAGAGGCGCGTGAATTTTTAACATCGAGCAAGAGACTGCTCGATCCACCTCGCGCGGAGCGTTCAATAATCCATGACCACTCTTCAGCTCTTGTACATAAACCGGCGACAATCGGATTTGCCGGATGTAATTCATCTTCGCTGATAGCTGTTCGCCGCGTTCATCGGCGCGCAGGCGATGGTCAAAATATCCTTCCTGCCAAATGATGCCGTGCTTGCGACTCTGAAAATGTTTCCAGTCGCCAACGATCTTGCTTATCGACTCATCGCTTGCGAACGACAGGAGTGCATGGAGATGATCCGGCATCAGCAGAAAGAGCGTGATATGCCAGCGCTGTTTGGTCTCGTAGTATCGAGCGGAATCCAGCAACCATTGCGCGAACGGCGCGGCGGTTAATGGGCTTTCCTGCTTTTCGCGGTCAATTCCGACTCGGATGTGAAACAGCGATCCAGTCTCGACCCAATGCGGAACTCCGTGATGCAGTTTGGAAGGAAAGCCGCGATAGAGCATCGCGCCACTGTGAATCGGGCGTCTCAGTGCTTCAAGGTCGATCGGGGCGCAGGTGGATCGGTCGCTCCGCGGGCGATGTTAAATAGTCGCGACTTGGCCGCCTGATTTTAGCATCGAGTAAGGGACTGCTTGATCCACCCCGCATCGATCCACCATTTTGCTTTCCAAGATCGACATCTTCTGTTTGATCATTGGGCACCATGAAAACGGAAGCGCCCGCTTACAAGCGCATCGTGCTGAAATTGAGCGGCGAGGCACTGCAAGAACGCGGCGGGCGCGACAATATTTCCCCGCCAATTGTCCGCGAAATTGCAACGCGGATCAAAGACGTACACGATCTTGGCGTGCAAACCTCCGTAGTAATTGGCGGGGGAAATATCTGGCGCGGATCATCCGCCGCCCATCGCGGAATGGACCGCACGACGGCGGATTACATGGGCATGCTCGCCACCGTGATCAACGCTTTAGCCTTGCGCAGCACGCTCGCCCAGATGGGCGTTGAAACACGCGTGCAAACGGCGATCGAGATGAAAAACGTGGCCGAGCCGTTCATCCTGGGTCGGGCTATCCGGCACCTCGAACTCGGCCGCATCGTCATTTTTGCCGCCGGTACCGGTAATCCGTATTTTTCGACTGACACGACCGCGGCCCTGCGCGCGAGTGAAATTGGCGCCGACGTCATCCTGAAAGCGACGAAAGTGGATGGCATTTACGATCGCGACCCAAATGCCGACGCAAACGCGCAACGCTACGAGCAGATCACTTTCGCCGAGGCGCTCACGAAACGTCTCCAGATCATGGATTCGACCGCGTTCAGCCTTTGCATGGACAACAAAATCCCGATCGTGGTGTTCGATATGAACAAACCAAGCAACATTCGTGATGCCGTGCTCGGCCGAAAAGTCGGGACGCTGGTTTGCGATTAGACGGGGCCAAAGCGAAATTTCAATTGCATGAGCAGAGACGACATTATTCTCGAAGCTGAGATGTCGATGGAAAAAAATCTCGACTACATGGTGCACGAGTTCGCCGCCGTGCGCACCGGCAAAGCGTCACCTGGGCTGGTGGAGAATGTCGATGTTCAGGCCTATGGATCGACCATGAAGTTGAAACAGCTCGCGCTCATCACCACGCCCGAGCCGCGCCTGCTCGTAGTGCAACCGTTCGATGCCGGCACGGTGCAAGATATTGAGAGAGCGCTCAAGGAATCGAAGATCGGCATCACGCCGAATGTGGATGGAAAAATTATTCGGCTGCCCATTCCAGAACTTTCCGAAGAGCGCCGCAAAGACCTTGCTCGCTCGTTAGGCAAAATGGCCGAGGAAGCGCGGGTGCGCGTGCGGGGCAACCGGCGCACCGCGCTCGATGAAGCGAAGAAACTAAAAGCCTCGGGCGAGCTAAGCGAAGACGGCTGGCACGATCTTGAACAAGAGGTTCAGAAATTGACCGACCGTTTTGTGAAATCGATCGACGAACATCTCGCCCACAAAGAAGCCGAGATCATGAAAGTGTGAGTTGAACATGGGAGCAGCCTCAGCCCCGCGACGATTGACCTGATCGGGACACTAAGGTCCCTCCCACAATTCTACAGCCTCACCAAATCCAAGAGAAACTGGCACCAGAGATAAATCATCCCGCGCCAAGAATATATTACGTCCCCCGCCCCGGTCGGCTTGAGCACGCCCTTGTCAATGTTATGGGCGATTTGATTGCGTAGATCGTTTTC
>JBAQJG010000584.1:0-2373 GCA_049300145.1 Chthoniobacterales bacterium
TGCCCTCTATGTGACGACCTACGCCGCGGGCGGCTTCTTTCGCATCGCGGTTGAAAAGGGGCGGGCGGGCCGCGTGATCAAGCTGCAGGGGCGAGTCCTCGGCCTGCCGGACGGGCTTCGCCCGCTGGGTCGCAAGAGCTTTCTGCTGGTCGAGGGCGCTGGGACCTTGGACCGGGTCGAGGTCGACGGCGACCGGTTCCGGGCTTTGCCCCTGCGCGCCGGGTTCCGCATGCCAACCTCGGTAACGCGCGTGGGTTCCACAGCCTGGGTGAGCGAAGGCCAGCTGTCGTTCTTCTTCGACCCCGCCCGCAAGGACCAGTCACCCTCCTTACCGTTCCGGATCTACGCGGTACCGCTAAGCAAAGGACAGTCCCAATGATGCTTTATCGCACGTCATACTTTCGAGTCCTCGGCGCACTGACTGCGGCGTTGCTTTTCGCTCACCCATCACACGCGCAACCCGCCGCCTATCCGACCGTCACAGACGAGCGGCTCGAGCACCCAGACGCCGGCGATTGGCTTATGTATCGGCGAACGTATGACGGCTCGGGCTTCAGCCCGCTGAAGCAGATCACGCCGAGCAACATTCGGCGACTGACGTTGGCCTGGTCGGTGAGCACCGACCTGCTTGGCGCTCACGAGACGACGCCGATCGTCAATCGCGGCCGGATGTTCATCACGACGCCGCAAAACAACATCATCGCGCTTGACGCCAGGACCGGTACCCAACTCTGGCGGTACGTCAGGAAATACCCGGACGGCCTGTTCCAGCTCCATCCGACTAACCGTGGGGTCGCTCTCTACGGTGACTACGTCTACATGGCGACAACCGATTGTGCGCTCGTGGCTCTTGATGCGGCTACGGGCAAGGAGGTTTGGAGCGTCCCGCTCGATGACTACAAGACGGGTTGCTACTCGACCCTGGCGCCGCTTGCGGTGCGCGGCAAAATCATTGTCGGTTACTCGGGTGGCGAGCTTGGCGTTCGGGGCTCAGTGAACGCTTTCGACGCGCTCACCGGAAAGCGCACCTGGAAAACCTACACGGTGCCTGCTCCAAACGAGCCGGGCGGGCAAAGCTGGAAAGGCGAGACCTACAAACGAGGCGGCGGATCGACCTGGATCACCGGGGTCTATGACCCTGCCTCAAATACGACCTACTGGGGTACGGGGAATCCGGGGCCATGGGTCGCCGACGACCGGCCCGGCGACAATCTCTACACGGACTCGACGCTTGCTCTCGACGCTGACACCGGCAAGCTCAAGAGCTATCACCAGTACACCCCGCACGATAGCTGGGACTGGGATGAGGTCTCGGCGCCTCTCCTGATCGACACAGAGGTCGACGGGAAACTCACGAAGACGGCCACGCACGCGGGCCGCAACGGCTACCTTTGGGTCCTGGATCGCGAGCGCCTCAAGTTCCTGCACGCCTTCCCGTTCGCCAATAACAACGTCTTTACGTCAATTGACCCGAAGACCGGTCGTCCCACGGTCGATGAGTCCAAGCGACCGGGGGCGCACCAGGGTGCCGAGTTCTGCCCGAGCATTGGTGGCGGCAAAGACTGGCCCCCCGAGGCGTGGAGCCCGCAGACGAAACTCCTCTACATCCCGGCGAACGACAACATCTGCGCGTACCTCCCAAAAGGAAAGGTCCCAGAACTTGAGTCCAAAGGGTTTTATGTGGGGTACGACATCGACAGCATTTTCGGATCGGTCCGTATCGGCCCTGGCGCCTCCGACCACCTCGGAGAACTGCAGGCCTGGGACCTGAACACCGGCAAGCGAGTTTGGCAGCATAATTTCAAGACGCTCCTCTGGTCTCCACTTCTGGTCACGGGCGGGGACATTCTGTTCGTCGGCGGGACTCCGGATCGCTTGTTCAGAGCGTTTGACGCCCGCACGGGTGACCAACTGTGGAGCTTCCCGCTGCCGTCCGGCGCCATCGGTGTGCCCACGTCATTTGCGGTCGACGGAGAACAGTATGTCGCCGTGACGACGGGCTGGGATCTTGACGCGCGCGGCCTTCAGAACGGCCTCGACGCGATCAACAAAACCACGACGGTCGTGCCCCAGGGCGGGACCATCCTCGTTTTCAAGCTCCAGTGATCAAGCTTCCGCCCTACGCCAACCCGCGTTCGATCGAGGCGTTCGCACGCCGCCGCGATGAAGACGACGCCAACGGCTGACAAGTAACGGGGTTCAACATGACTCAGCCTGTATCAATTCCTCCGGGATCTCCCGAAGCAATTTCGCGTCGCGACGTGCTTCTCGCCGCAGCCGGGCTCGGCGCAGTCGGGTTGGGGACAGCTTTAGCTGACCCACGCGAAGCCGAGGCGAAAGCCACGGAGATCACGGTGCCGCCCGCCTCGGAAG
>JBAQJG010000585.1:0-2925 GCA_049300145.1 Chthoniobacterales bacterium
ACGACCGGATTCGGGAAGTTGTCGGATGTGCGCGTTCCGCACGGCGAATTGCGCGAGCTTCAACTCAACCTTGTCCGCAGTCACGCGTGTGGCATCGGCTCTCCGCTTTCGGAAGCGGAAGTGCGCGCGATGATGTTGCTCCGCGCAAATGTGCTCGCCTTGGGATTGAGCGGAATCCGTCCTGGAATTATCGAGATGCTCTGTGAAATGCTCAACCGCCGCCTCTATCCGGTTGTTCCAGAAAAAGGGTCGGTCGGCGCCAGTGGCGATCTCGCCCCCCTCGCTCATCTCGCTTTGAGCTTGATCGGTGAAGGCGAGGCGTTTTTTCAAGGCGAACGAATGGAAAGCGGCGAAGCACTGCGTCGCGCCGGGCTTGAGCCCCAACATCTCGAAGCGAAAGAGGGACTCGCTCTGCTCAACGGCACGCAGGCCATGCACGCTGTTGGTGGGCTCGCGATTCTTCGCGCCAAGCGGCTCGTTCGCGTGGCCGATGTTTCCGGCGCGATGAGCCTCGAGGCGCTCAAGGGCACTCCTGCCGCCTTCGATCTGCGTTTACAAGACGCGAGGCCGCACCCCGGTCAGAAAGCGGTTGCCAAACATCTTTTGTCGCTCTTGGAAGGGAGCGAAATTCGACAGTCGCATCTCAAAAACGATCCGCGCATCCAGGACGCTTACAGTCTCCGTTGCATGCCGCAGGTGCACGGCGCGGTCCGAGGCGCCCTCTCGCATTGCGAAGGTATCCTGATCGTCGAATCGGGTTCGGCCACCGATAATCCGCTCGTCTTTGTTGAGAATGGCGATGTGATTTCAGGCGGCAATTTTCATGGTGCGCCGCTCGCGCTCGCATTTGATTATGCCGCCATCGCGGTCACGGACCTTATGAGCATCAGTGAGCGCCGAATCGAGCGCTTGGTTAATCCGGACATGAACGAAGGACTGCCCGCATTTCTCGCCCGGCAGCCTGGTATGCAATCGGGCTTCATGATCGCGCATGTCGCCGCGGCTGCCCTGCTCAACGAAGCGAAAGTGCTCGCCCATCCGGCGAGCATCGACAATGTGCCCACCTCCGGCGGCAAAGAAGACCACGTTTCCATGGGCATGACCAGCGCCTTGAAACTCCGGGCAATTGTCGATCTTGCGGAAAATTCGCTGGCCATCGAGCTGCTGGCCGGGGCTGAAGCATTGGAGCACCGGCGTCCATTGAAGGCAGGCGCGGGCGTGGAGCGTGCGTTCGCCGTTGTCAGGAACATGGCGCCGCCTCTTACGCAAGACCGTCCGCTTTCGGGCGACATCGCACGCGTCGCTGCGGCAATTCGCCTGGGGGAATTCGATAGCGGTTTCGAAAAGCTATGAGCGGAAAACGGATCATTCGCGCGCCGCGCGGCAATCAACGCAGCTGCAAAGGTTGGCATCAGGAAGCGGCCATGCGGATGCTGATGAACAATCTCGATCCAGATGTCGCCGAAGATCCCGATCGGCTTGTCGTTTACGGCGGAACGGGTCGAGCCGCCAGAAGTTGGGCAGCGTTCGATGCGATCGTGTGTTCTTTGCGTGACCTCGAAAACGACGAAACCTTGCTCGTGCAATCAGGCAAACCAGTTGGCAAGTTTCGCACACACGATGAAGCGCCTCGCGTTTTGATCGCGAATTCAAATCTCGTTGGCCATTGGTCGAACTACTCCGAGTTCAATCGGCTCGAGCGCATGGGGCTGACCATGTACGGACAAATGACCGCCGGCTCCTGGATTTACATCGGTAGCCAGGGAATTGTGCAGGGAACGTTCGAGACTTTTGCCGCAGCCGGTCGCAAACATTTCGGTGGATCGCTCGAAGGAAAATTCGTTGTCACCGGCGGACTCGGCGGCATGGGCGGTGCGCAACCGCTCGCCGCCACCATGAACGGCGCGCTCTTTCTCGGCGTTGAAGTGGATCCAGCGCGAGTCGAGAAAAGGCTGAAGAGCGGTTACTGCGACAAGATCGCTTGGTCGCTGGATGAAGCGCTCACGTTGATCGACCGCGCGCGCAAGGATGGGCAATCGATTTCTGTCGGGCTCGTCGGCAACTGCGCGGATGTCTTGCCCGAAATCGTCAAGCGCGGTGTCGTTCCAGATGTTGTTACCGACCAAACGAGCGCGCATGACGCTCTGAACGGC
The DNA here is from genome assembly GCA_049300145.1 of Chthoniobacterales bacterium. Lineage (GTDB taxonomy): Bacteria > Verrucomicrobiota > Verrucomicrobiia > Chthoniobacterales > UBA10450 > AV133. The sequence continues at coordinate 2,154 of JBAQJG010000585.1, forward strand.
TACGTACCGCACGGCATGTCGCTTGAAGACGCGCTCGCCTTGCGCGCGAAAAATCCGGACGAATACATCGACAAGTCGATGCATTCCATGGCCGTGCATGTCGATGCCATGCTCGCGTTGCAAAAGAAAGGCGCGATCACTTTTGATTACGGAAACAACATTCGCGCACAGGCGAAGAAAGCCGGCGTGGAGAACGCATTCGATATTCCCGGCTTTGTTCCCGAATACATTCGCCTGCTCTTTTGCGAAGGACGCGGTCCATTTCGCTGGGTCGCACTCAGCGGTGACGCCGAAGATATCGCGCGCACCGATCGGCTCGCCCTCGAATTATTTCCGAAAAACAAGACTCTCGCGCGCTGGATGAAGCTCGCGCAGGAGCGAATTCAATTTCAAGGTTTGCCGGCGCGAATTTGCTGGCTCGGCTATGGCGAGCGCGCTGAGTTTGGCGTGGCCATGAACGAACTGGTCAAGCGCGGTGAAATTAAAGCGCCCGTTGTGATTGGACGCGATCATCTCGATGCGGGCTCGGTCGCATCACCCCATCGCGAAACCGAAGGAATGCTCGACGGCAGCGACGCGATTGCAGATTGGCCGTTGCTCAATGCGCTGATTAACACTGCTGCAGGCGCATCCTGGGTGTCGATTCACAACGGCGGCGGCGTTGGCATCGGTTTCTCGCAGCACGCTGGAATCGTTGTCGTCGCCGATGGAACGGACAATTCCAAACGCCGCCTAGAGCGCGTTCTGACCAGCGACCCGGCCATGGGTGTTC
>JBAQJG010000586.1:0-1595 GCA_049300145.1 Chthoniobacterales bacterium
TCAGAGAATGCGGTCCGTTTCGGATCTCACGCGATAGCCGCACAACGTGCCCGTGGATACACCACGATAGAATCGGCGTGAGTAGTAGGATGAATACCCGTTAAATATACCCAAGCATTTGCAAAGCTGGACCGGAACGTTCCATGAAGGCTTTAAGAACCGGTTCCGGCATTTCATCTTTAAACGAACCAACCTTACCGCGACGGACGAAAGGCTTGTCTCGAGGCCAATCTTGGCCTTCCCAACCAACCTTCTTCTCTTTTTCCCGCTGAATCTCGAAAGCCGAGTTTTCAACGACGGACGCTAAACTTTTGGGGTCCGAGTCAAGCTTTGCAAACTCACAAATTCTCTTTAGCTCCGCCACGGCGTCCTCCTTCAGCCTCTCATACTTTACAATCATCATGCGAGCACCGTACGGGTTCGCGCTCCAAGCCTCCACATGTTCATGCCAAAGAGAAGGAAAGAGCCCGTTTCCCGTCGAAACTAGCTGAAGGAAGTCGGGAGAAGCGCCAAGCGCGGAAAGGTGATGATAGTAGGAGACCATGGCGTCTCGCCCGTCGCGGACGAGGTAAATAACGTTTCGGTACTCAGGCTGCGGTAATTCGTGCGTCTTGAAAAAAGTTGGGGTCGAGTAGCGACGATAAAATTTTCGGTGATGTACATCCGGGATTAGATCTTGGACAAGCGAATCCGGCGCCAGACGCGCATCCGCACCAAACAGAACCCCCGCCAGCAACAACTGCATCCAGGTATTGCCGCTCTTCGGATAACCGGCAACAAAAAAGTCGCCAGGATCAGAATCGTTGATTAGGCGCAAGTGAGCAGCGGCTAATACATCGACAGCTGAAAACTGGCCAACGTGAACAAGATCGTTACGACCTCTTGGTAATTTCATACTCCATTTTCCCTGGTAGATCGACGAGTCCGTAATGAGTGAGCTGCAGGCCGGTATATGTTTTGGGCAAAACAATTGCAAACGTTAGTACCGCGTGCGTGTCACTGATTCGTTGGTGAATCTCGTTGAACGCATCTAAGGAAATAGATCTGTCTCTCCCAAGTTTCTGATAATCCGGCATGCTACTTAAGCCGAAATCAATTGTATATTCGCCACAGGAGAGATCGAGCGAGATTTCGCATCCACAACGAAGGTAAGATCCGGCCAATCCAACCTCAGCTAGCTTCACTTCGTCTGCTTGGATCAGTAGCCTGCCGTGGATCATCAAACCTGCATTGTTTCGGATGCAGAAGCCGCACACCGGCCAGACAACATCCGCCAGAAATTGGAATTCAAAAAAAAGTCGTCCTTTTTCTCCCTGATGGAACACGTTGCACGGTTGCAAATCATTGTCACACAGAGCCGCGCGCGTACACCTCGCAATCTCGCTTAGGATCTGGTCGCTCTCCTTGATTTGATAAAACGCCTGATCATCGGGCCACAGGATCTCCTTTTCGTCGACTACGGCCTCGCCCGTCCGATTTCTTTCCGGGAGAGCAACTGCATCAGCCGGTTTGCGTGCGCCCTTCAACAAATTATTAAATTGTTTAACAGCGGCAGTTGCATCACCCAAAAAAGCCATCTCGCCATCTCGTAAAAC
>JBAQJG010000587.1:0-3266 GCA_049300145.1 Chthoniobacterales bacterium
CCTCCGCCCTCAAGATCGACGACTCCCACTCCCGAATCTTCGCCGAACGGTTAGTGATTGCGGATGATCGCGGATCAATATCTGCAGCTTCGGAGCGAGCTCGAAACTGCGCTCGCTGGTTTGCTCAAGCTCGGTTCGGAAATGCGCCGTGCTACATCGTGGCTCGAGACTCTTCAGGGACTCCTCACTGACGTTCGTGAGCCGTTGCTCATCGTGGTGGTTGGCGAAGTGAAGTCTGGAAAATCGTCACTGCTGAATGCTCTGTTCGCTCAGGAGTTTGCCAAGGTGGACGTGCTGCCCGCGACCGACCGCATTTATATTTTTCGACATGGGCCCGAGGAAAAATCGGTCGAAGTCTCGCCGCGCTTGACCGAGCGGTACTTGCCGATCGCGTTCCTGCGCGATTTCAATGTGGTCGATACGCCGGGAACAAACACAATGGTCTCGGAACATCAAAGCATTACGGAGAACTTCGTCCCGCGCGCCGACGTTGTTCTCTTCATTTTCTCGGTGGTGAATCCCTGGACCCAGTCCGCCTGGGATTTCCTGGGCTTCGTGCAAAAGAAATGGCTCAAGAACGTAATTTTCGTTTTGCAACAAGCGGACCTGCGTGAGCGGGCCGAGGTCAACATCATCCGGCGGCATCTCGAAGATACAGCGATGCGGAAACTTGGTTTTACCCCGCCTATCTTTGCCGTCTCCGCCCGGGACGCGTTGCTCGCTCGGACGACTGGATTGGACAAGGAACGGCTCTGGAGGGAGAGCCAATTCGGTCCACTGGAAGAGCAGATCAACTTAATTGTCACGGAGTCCGGCGGGCGCTCGCTCAAGCTTCGCTCAGCGTGCCAGAGTGGACAGGTGATGCTCGATGAGATCACGAGCGAGCTCCGAGCATCTCTCGATGTCATCGCGCATGACGAAGCGCGGTTGGCGCGTGTCGAGCTGTTTGTTCTGGCTCGTAAAGATCAAACGTTGCGACAAGTGGCCGGTCTGCTTCGCGGAGTCGAACAAGGGTGCCGCGAAGGTGCGGCCCAAGGCTTGAGACTTCTTGAGGAGAAACTCTCGCTTGCGCAGACATGGAAAATCCTCTTTAGCCGCACGCGATGGCAGCGCGAGTTTCAATCGGAGATTGAAATGAAGCTGCGACAATCGGTCCAACAGCAGGTGGAAAATGCGGTGCATTTGCTGGAAACGGATTTGCGCGGACTTTGGCCGCAATTGCACGATATGATCGACCAGCAATTAGCAAGTGACCTCAAAACCCAGGTGCCACGCGCACTTCCTGATTTTGCACGACAAAGGCGTGAACTTCTCCAATCGATTCAACTGACCGTGAGCGAACGTGTCTCAGGGAAAACCGTGGAAGAACAGCTCGCGCAACTCTTCCGCGAGACTTCGGCGCGGCTGCGGGTGCCGGCGAGCGTGGCTGCAGCAGGTGGAATCGCGACAGTGATCGCGGCCATGACCAGCGCAGCCGTGGCCGACGTCACTGGCGTCTTGGCGGCGTCGGCTGCAGTCGTCACGACAATCGTTGTATTCAACCAGCGAAGAAAAATCCTGCGCACCTATGAGCAGCAGATGGAAGCAAAACGCTCCGGGTTGATGCAGGCGATTGAGCAACAACTCAATGACGCCATTGACGAATTTTACAGGGAAGTGTCGACCGCGTTTCAACCATTGTCCGCGTTCTGCGTCGCGCAACGCCGAACTTGCGAGCCGTTCCTACACCGGGCGGAAGAGCTGCAGCGGAACTTCGCTGGCTTGGCGTCGCGGCTCAGCTAACGTTGCCGCCGCTTTGCTGGCGTCGCCGTCGGAGCGCTATTTCTTCGCGTTGGCCGAGGTCTGTTGAACCAGCGGTTTCTCGAGTTGCCGCCTCGCGATAACGAAATTGTTGTTTTCTCCGTAGCTCCGCCAGGGGCCTGGGGGCACATCGCGCACGTCGACAAACTGCCAGTCAGTTACGTCAGTCGGCGCAAGCCCAAGGTAATCGCGAACGCCAGGAGAAACATCCAGCCCCGCGCCGTGGTTTAGGTTCGGCTTGGGCCGTTCGTTTTGAAAGACGTATTGAAAATGATCAGTGCGAAATGGACCGCAATCTTCCCATTGCGCGTAGCAAGTGCGATTGCGCTTGCGAATCGCAATCCAGCGATGCTGGCAAACCGATTGCCCCGGTCCCGCGTACGCCTGCTTAAACCATGGGATGACAAGCGGCGCTTCTGGCTTGAACTGGCCGTGCGTAACGTCGTTGTACGGCAGCGCGCAGTAGAATGGATTTTGATGGGGAATGAAGGCAATCGGGATATAATTGCGCCGGGACGACGCATCGGGGTTATCGAATCCACCGTACGCCGCAGTCCAATTCGCGTCCCACGAGCTCTTGTAATTGGGGACCGGATTGTTGCCCCCAGCCTGTTCTCCAATCCAAAAAACCGTAGTCACGATGTTGATTTTCCATGCAAAGCGGGTCGTCGCCGGTCGTGAAGAGGTTGGGACAAACACCTGCGGCTCGACCTTTAAAAGCGCTTGTTCGCGCAGTTTCATCGCGTACCTGGCAAAATCCGCCGAGGTCGCGTATGGCGAAGTCGATTGATCCTCGGCCTTAATCGCGCCCACGATCGCGGGAATAAAACAAAGCGCTAAAAGCCTCTTCATGTGCAAATTAGCCTCTTCATGTCCAAATTGCCCCACCCTTTTATCCGATCACCGGCCTTGAGGCAAGGTATTTTCCATGTCAAAAACCTGCCCTCGGATGGGAGATCGATCATGAAGCACTATCCATTCCACGCTCGCCCCCAGCTGAGCAACGTTTCCTGTTTGAATTGTCGATCTTCCGTTTTGGGATAATCGAGCGTGAAATGAAGACCACGGCTTTCTTTGCGAGTTAACGCCGAATCGACAATCAGCGCCGCCACCGTGGCCAGATTACGCAGCTCCAAGAGATCGACCGACACTTTGAAATTCCAATAGAACTCACGAATTTCACGCTGGAGATTTCGCAAGCGTGCACTCGCCCGCTGCAGCCGCTTGTCCGTGCGCACGATGCCAACGTAATCCCACATTAGGCGCCGGATCTCGTCCCAGTTGTGATAAATCACGACCAGCTCATCCACGTCCTGCACATCGCCCGATTCCCACTCGGGCAATGAAATCTTCCGTGCCCCTTGCGACGGCGGTTGCATGCGCACGGACGCTTCCGCAGCGCGATGCGCAACCACCAAACCCTCGAGCAGCGAGTTGCTTGCCAGTCGGTTTGCTCCATGCAATCC